>CAYXEM010000080.1:0-4098 GCA_964464045.1 uncultured Microbacteriaceae bacterium
GTAACCGAGCCTCGCCACATGGTTCCGATCCAGTTGAAGATCTTCACACCTGTTGGCACGGCGATCAACATCGTCATCAGTGCGAAGAATGGCAACAGCACCGAACCGGTGACATACATGTGGTGTGCCCACACAGTCATCGATAGTGCAGCAATTGCGATAGTCGCGTAGACCAGAGTCTTATAGCCAAAAATCGGCTTCCGGCTGAAGACAGGCAGTACTTCCGAAATAATTCCGAAGAACGGCAAAGCAATGATGTACACCTCAGGGTGTCCAAAGAACCAGAAGAGGTGTTGCCACAAAATCGCTCCACCATTTGCTGCGTCATAGACGTGGGACCCAAACACGCGGTCTGATCCAAGAGCCAACATTGCTGCCGCCAGGACGGGGAACGCAAGAAGCACAAGAATCGATGTCACCAAGGTGTTCCAGGTAAAGATCGGCATACGCCACATGGTCATACCGGGAACACGCATCGTGATGATGGTGGTGATGAAGTTAACGGCACCGATAATCGTGCCGAAACCGCTCAGACCCAAGCCAAAGACCCACAAGTTACCACCCAAGCCTGGGCTGAACGTTTGACTTGACAGAGGAGAGTACGCAAACCATCCAAATGACGCTGCTCCCTGCGGGGTTACGAACCCAGCTACCGCAATAAGCGATCCAAAGCTAAAGAACCAGTACGCCAGGGCATTCAAACGCGGGAAGGCCACATCAGGCGCACCAATCTGGAGCGGCATGAGAACGTTGGCAAACCCTGCGAACAAAGGAGTTGCAAACATGAGCAACATGATCGTGCCGTGCATGGTGAACAGCTGGTTGTACTGCTCCTTGGTTGCAACGATTTCGAGGCCTGGAGCGAACAGCTGGGCACGAATGATCAAAGCCATCACTCCACCAAGGAGGAAGTACAGGAACGAGGTCCAGAGGTAAAGATATCCAATCTTCTTGTGGTCGGTAGTGGTCAGCCACTCGACGAACAAGTTTCCTTTACGCGCGACACCGGCGTTGCTCAGACCCTGAGGGATCTGAGTGACGGATGGGCGTGGAGCTGTCTGAGTCATGATTACTCTCCCTCAGCGCGGGCGTCAGTTCCCGGCAAGTTCTGTAGCACGTTGTACTCGGCACCTAGGCGGCCAATGTTTCCTTGGTCACGAAGAGCCTGCATTTGTTGGTCGAATTCTGCTTGGCTGACGACCTCCACGTTGAACAACATCAACGAGTGGTACTCGCCGCACAGTTCCGCACACTTACCGCGGTACACGCCCTCTTTCTGAGGGATGAAATACCAGTAGTTGGTGCGGGCTGGAATCATGTCCTTCTTGTACAAGAAGTCGACAATCCAGAACGAGTGGATGACATCGCGGGATTCAACCTTGATCTCAACCTTTGCATCTACTGGCAAGTAGAGCGTGGGCAGTGACGCAGCATCAATCGGACCCTCAGGAAGCACCTGCGCTTGAATACCCGAGAAGTAAACGTCTTCACTCAGGTAGTTGAAGTCCCATGCCCAGCGCTTGCCGTAGACCTCAATTGACACATCAGGGTCTGGGAGCGGCTCCTCGATAATCGCTTGGTCACGAGCGGTGAAGGCAAAGAGACCGAGCACCAAAATCAAGGGAACAATCGTGTAGAAGGTCTCAATGGGCATGTTGTATCGAAGCTGCGCAGGGGTTCCCGACTGTCCCTTGCGGCGGCGATACACCACAGCTGCCCAAATGATCAGAATCCACGTGATGATTCCGATGATGAACAAGACAATCCAGGAAACGTTCCACAAGTCAATGACTCGGTCAACCTGGTTGGTCAAACCACGCTCGGTAGGAAGCCAGCCCAGCATGACCTGGTCGGTGCACCCCGCGAGAAAAAGGGACAATCCGGCGAATAATGCCGTGACTTGAAGCGAACGCTTACGAACCGAACTCACAAAGTGCCTTCCTCGAAACTCGTCTTCCAGTGTACGCGACTCAACAACGCGAGCAGTCTCCTACCACGCCGAAAAATGGCTTAACTGAAGCTATCTCCGCACGCGCAACTTCCCTGCGCGTTGGGGTTGTCAATGGTGAAGCCCTGCTTCTGGATAGAGTCCTCGAAATCTACAGTGGCACCGTCGAGATACGGCGTGCTCATCTTGTCGACGATCAACTCGACACCGTCAAAATCCACTACGAGGTCGTCTTCCATCAGGCGCTCGTCAAAAAACAGCTGGTAAATCAGTCCCGAGCACCCACCCGGCTGCACAGCCACGCGGAGGCGAAGGTCATCGCGACCTTCCTGGTCGATTAGCGACTTCACCTTTGCCGCAGCCTGATCGGTCAGTACGACTCCGTGGGCCTTTGCCTCAACCTGAGCTGACATTAACTTCCACTCCCTTTTTAGGTCTAGACCTCAATTGTAAACCTCGAAAGCTTGAGGTCACCTTCACACGCCAGAAGCGAGACGAACGAGAAGTAGCGCTTCAGATCGTGCGGCTCGCTCCAGCATGTCGAGGCTCACAGACTCGTTCGGTCCGTGGGCAGCAGACTCACGATCTTCCACACCAGTCACGGCGATTTCAGCATCGGGGAAGACGTGTTGGAGTTGGGCAATAAAGGGAATGGACCCGCCAAGTCCTTGGCGCACAACGTCGTGGTCGAAGCCGTCGCGCAAGGCCTTCTCAACCTCAGCTCCGAGAGCTCCGGAGGCGTCGTCGGAAAATGCCTCTCCCACTTCCCAGTTCTCAAGCACCATCTCTACGCCCTGCGGGCAGGCACTTCGCAAATGAGACTCGAGAGCGTCTTTAGCGTCAGATGCGGGCATTCCAGGAGGAACTCGGAGGCTGATCTTGGCCGAGGCGGTCGCGAGCAGGGTGTTTGATGCGGCGCTCGTCGCGGGGGCATCAATTCCCGTCACCGTAATCGCGGGCTTTGCCCACAGCCGGCTCGACAGCGACCCGCTCCCCCAGAGTTCAATTCCTTCGAGGAGACCAGATTCGTCACGAAGGTTTGCTTCGTCGACATCGCCCTCAATGTGTGATGCATCAACGAGGCCCGACACGGCAACATTGCCCTGCTCATCGTGCACAGTGGCGAGAAGACGCACCAGGGTGGTCAGCGCATCGGGAACCGGGCCCCCAAATAATCCGGAGTGCACCGAGCTGGCTAACGTTCGAAGACTGAGGGTGACCCCCACGACACCGCGCAAGCTCGTGGTCAGGGCTGGGATATCTGGGCGTGGGTTATCTGAATCTGCCACCACGATGAGGTCTGCGTGGAGCAACTCTGAGTGCTCGTCAAGCAATTGCGCAAATGTGGGCGAGCCGCTTTCTTCTTCGCCTTCGATAAACAGCACGACGCCCAATCCCCCGCCGCCTGGCACGAGCTCATTCAATACGCTGAGCGCGCTGAAATGGGTAATAATTCCTGCACCATCGTCGGCAGTTCCCCGTCCAAACATTCGGCCATCACGGACCTCTGCCTCAAACGGATCGCTTAGCCACTGCTCGATGTCACCTGCGGGCTGGACATCGTGGTGGGCATAAAGCATCACGGTCGGGAACCCAGGCTGAGGGTCCTTGCGGGCAATCACAGCCGGCGCTCCCCCGGCTGCCGAATAAATTTCAATGGAATTCCAGGGAAGTAGCGGTGCAAAGGCGTCTTGCACCTTGGTCGCCGATTCCATCAAGACCTGAGGGTCTGAGCCTGGAAGGGATAGCGACGGGATCGCCACCAGCTCGGTCAGCAACGTCGTCGCCCGCCCGAATACAGCCGAAATTGCGTCACTGACTTCAGAGACATCGTGTGCGGTCGGCTTCATCTCTGGCATGCCGGTAATCTTAAAGCTTCGCAATGTACCCGGGGGTGGAGATGGCTAGTCAGCCAGAAGAAGCAGAACCAACTGGCAAGGGTCGTCCGACGCCAAAGCGTCGCGACCGCGAGCAGGAGTCAATTCGTCCGCTCGTGGCCAACTCTGCAAAGGAGCGCCGCCAGCGTCAACGAGAAGCCAACGAGAAGGCCCGCGCGGGTCTTGCTGCCGGTGACGAGCGCTACCTCCCCATTCGCGACAAGGGCCCCCAAAAGAAGTTTGCCCGCGACTTCGTCGATGGCCGCTGGAACT
>CAYXEM010000081.1:0-4031 GCA_964464045.1 uncultured Microbacteriaceae bacterium
TGGAGCTTGCCAAGGTCACCACAACGCCTGCTTTTCCGGCGCGGCCGGTGCGACCGGCGCGGTGAACATAGGTTTTCGAGTCATCGGGCAGGTCCGCCTGGATCACCAGGTCAATGTCGTCCACGTGAATACCGCGCGCAGCCACATCGGTGGCGACTAGCACGTTTACTCGACCGGAGGTGAGTTGTTGAAGGTTTCGCTGACGACGGTTCTGGTTCAAATCACCGTGTAAGTCGACGGCGCGAATATTGGAGTCATCCAAGTAATCACGCAGCTCTTCCGCGCCGCGACGAGTGCGGCTAAAGACGAGGACTTTGCCGGCGTCTTTTGCCAAAGACGCAACGGTCTCCATGCGATCACGCGGGTTAATGACCATCACCTTGTGTTCGACCGAGGTGTGGTCATCGCGTGAGTCGTGTAGTTCAAAGATGGCGGGGTCGGTCAAGAACTGGTCCACGAGGCTGGCAACCTGCTTGTCCAATGTGGCCGAGAACAGCAACCTTTGGCCTTCGGGGTCAGTTAGCTCCAGCAACCGGCGGACGGGCTCAATGAAGCCCAGCTCGGCCATGTGGTCGGCCTCGTCGATGGTGGAGACAACAACCTGGGAAAGGTCAAGGTGGCCCTGTTTGATGAGGTCTTCTAGACGCCCGGGGGTACCAATCACAATGTCGACTCCGCGGCGAAGGGCACCCACCTGCTTGCCTTGGGGCACGCCGCCATAGACCTGGGTGGTGAACAGTCCCACCGCGCGGGCTAAGGGTTGTACGACCTGGTCAATTTGAAGGGCCAACTCGCGAGTCGGGGCAACAATCAAGCCCTTGGGGCTTCTGGCGAACTCGCGACGCTTTCCATTACCCGAGCGCAACACGGCCTCGACAAGCGTGACACCAAACGCAATGGTTTTACCCGAGCCGGTGTGGCTTCGCACGAGTAGGTCTTGTCCTTTAAGGCCTGCAGGAATCGTTGCGGCCTGGATGGCGAAGGGGGAGTGGGCTCCGGACTCGGCCAGCGCTTGGCTGATGCTTCGTCCCACGCCGAGTGATTCAAACGACTGGTCGATGTGGGCAGTTGCCTCCACGACGGTGCCGCGGAAACGCTCGGGCAGCACCTCTGGTCCACGTGCAGGACGTGACCCGCGCTGTGAACCACGCTGTGAACCACGAGCGGGGCGCTCGAAGGAGCGCTGCGAGGAGCCGTGTGACGAACGCTGTGATGAGCGATCTGGGCGACGATCGTTGGAGCGCTCGCGCCCTTGCTCAAATTCGCGACGTTCGGGACGACGCTCACCGGACTGGCCGAAGTGCTCAGAACGCTCAGTGCGCTCGGGCCGCTGATCGTGACGACTGGGCCGCTGGTCAGAAGAGTTCCGTGGAGCCCGGCTGGGGCGTTCCTCGTGGCGACTGCGCTCAGCGCGCTCGGGGCGGGCGGGCCGATCGGTGCGGGGGCGACCTCCACGGGGGTCGTCGCTAAAGCGCTTCTTGGCAGGAGCACCGGCAGAGCCGTGGCGTGGTTTCTTTCCAGAGCGGGCAGGGGACTGTGAGCGCGGCGCGCGTGTAGACATGGTTATTCGATTCGCTAGGTGACGTGGCGCACATTCGTTGTGGCCCGGGCTCGAGATTCGAGCCTGACCGGGCTTAGGATTCACAACTTCGCTTTCCAAGCGCATCCCAGACCGACTTAGCCAGTGTAGGGCAGGGCTAGTAAATAGTCCACCACCAAAGGCATCTTTTTGCTCTCCATCATGCTGTCGCATGAATCCACACTCGATAAGCCGCACTGAGAAGATCGACCTAGCTAGAGAGTGATGGGTGAGCGAACATGCACCCGACCACCGACAGTGAGCGGTGGCCAACCTCGATTTAGGAGCTTTGTAGAGCGCTTAAGAACAGCTCACGGTTCTCAGGCGACGGCTGTAACTCACCTGCTTCGATGCGCCTGCCAATTTCGACCACCGCGCGGTTAACTGGCGCATCTTTGCCCAGTTCTTCGTTCTTGGCGACGATGTAGCCACTGAAGGCATCAATTTCTGCCCTGCGGCCCTTCAGCCAGTCCTGCAAGACCGCCACCTTGGTCCCAGGGCGGGAATAGGACGTGAGGATCACATCGAGCAGGTTGATGGCGTATTGGTCAGAGTCTGGGACCTGGTCGGCGGTGAGGCCAAGGGTGGGCTGCATGGTGATGCCAAGATCAATGGCTAAGGCATAGGCCTCTCTGGACATCTGATCCATGACCTCTCGCACACCCTCAGTGTTCGCTGCGTCGATCAGGGGGAGACCCAAAATGGCAGAAGGAAGCATCTCAGGGATATTTGCGAGCAGCTTCATCCACTTAGCCGAGCGAATATCGTCGGTCATCTCCACGTGGGCCGCATGGGAGAGGGCTTCATGAACATCAGCAAGGCGATCAGTCATCTCGCCCGATACTTCACCGACCGACAGCCAAGTTTCGGTCTTATCGAATTCGCGGTTCACAATGCCTGGGGTGGGCATGTTGGCGGCAATTCCCAACACACACCCAATCGAGCGCTTAGCTCCGAGGATGTCGGCACTGACATCAATGGTCATGCCGTTTTGGAGACCCACAAACGACGAGTCTTCTCGCATGAGTGGTTTCATCAGCTCTGCCACCCAGCGGGTGTCATAGGTCTTTACCGCGGTAAACACCACATCGAAGGTTCCTCGAAGCTCTGCCACTTCATAGACGTGACGGGCGTTCACGGCGAAGTTCTTGGAGCCTGTTTGGTAGTTGATGGTGAGACCATCAGCCTTCATCGCTTCCACGTGGGGTGCCCACGGGTCGATCAAAGTGACGTCGAGACCTGCTTCGATCATGTCGGAGCCAAGAGATGAGCCAACTGCTCCAGAGCCGACGAGTGCGTATCTGAGGTCTTTTGTGGCCATGGTGCTCCTTTGCGACAGCAGTGTTCGGCCAGGCTATCAGCGCGCTGAGATCGGACTGCGGGCAATAAGCCACGAAAAATAGGCCTTTTTGACGTGAAGGGCTAGCGAGTACCTACACCCCGTCCCATCGGTTTCCATCGCGCGGGCGCATCAAGAGCATTTAGTCACATACAGAATTTGGATTTTTTTCGCACTATTTATCCACAACGCAGTGCTTACGTCGCGAGACATCCACACGATGCGCATTGTGTCTCTCTGGCATGGGTTTTCCGGCCAATTGGCTAGCACCTGGGCCTATTTTTGAGTGGGTGTAAACGATAACTAACTGGTTACAATTTCGCGGTTTGTCTTGAATTTCTGGCGCCAGCGGAGTTTCGTGGCCGTCATGGTTCCACAGGCGGAACTATTCCGTCACACCAGTTTCACCAGGCGTTTTGCTCCAAACGCCACAGTCCCTTTGTCTCTTTTTACGGCGTTGGGTCTGGCCGTAGCCCCGTCTGTGGGTGTGGCATACGCGGCCGGGTTTGGGCTTGACGACGATGATGCGATCATTCTCGGGTTGACTCGGTGGTGTATTCGCTTGATCTGGCCACCGGTGTCGCCACTGCCGGCGCAACCATGGACACGCCCACCTCTCAGACGTCCTATTCGGCGTTGGAAGCTGACCCCACGAGCGAGATTGCCTATGTGGGAACAAATGGTGCAGGAACACTCTCTGAAGTGCTCACCACCGATGGCACGACGACCCAAACGTTTGGCAGTCTGGGTATGGGAACTGCCCTAGACGGCCTCGCCCGGCTCAATGACGACACCGCCTATGTTGCACACATCGGGTTTATCTCGGGACGATCTGAAATCGCGTCGATTGATTTCGACACGGGAGTAATGAGTAACTCCCAGACCATCACTCTTTCTGGTGGTTTTGAGCGGGTATTGGCCCTGGTCGCTGTGGATACGACGCTTTATGGCTTTGTGTTCGGCGACGCCGATGCTCTCTATTCACTCGACCCCAGCAATGGTGAGCTCACGTTAGTGAGAGCAGCATCGGGGGAGATCAACGCCGGTGAAGAGGTTGTCGCCGCGGACATCACGAGTGGCGACACGTTCTATCTGCTGGGCTACGACGCGAAT
>CAYXEM010000082.1:0-4022 GCA_964464045.1 uncultured Microbacteriaceae bacterium
TCCTTTGGCCGAAGTCACTGTGTATCTGGCTTTGTCGCCAAAATCGAATGCTGCCTATTACGGCATCAATGCTGCTTTGGCTGACATCCGCGCGGGAAATTCTGGGCCCGTTCCACCTGCTCTGCGGGATGCACACTACCCAGGTGCCAAGGCGCTCGGACATGGCAAGGGCTATGTCTACAGTCACGACCAGCCTCGTGGAGTGAACAAGGCTCAGTATCTGCCTGATCCATTGAAGCAAGCCCGCTATTACTCACCCAGCAACAGAGGGCTGGAAGCAGAGCTCGCACAACGCTATGAAGTCCTGCGACGAATCATTGACGGGGCCGACTAGCCCAGCAATTCTGCCCATTCCGTGCTAAAGTTTTGGCTTGGAACGGAGTTCTGATCCTGCGGCTGGGAAAAAGTTCTCATTCGTTCTGATGCCTATTAGCCAGGCATGACATGCGTTTGCCACTCCTCATGGCCCGCAGGAAGAACTATCACCATCTTTCAAGGAGAAATTTTTCGTGTCCACCACGTCTCGTACCCGTAGCAAGACCCGTCTGTCTCGTGCACTGGGTATTCCACTGACCCCCAAGGCCGCTCGTTACCTCGAGAAGCGCCCCTACGCCCCCGGCCAGCACGGCCGCACCCGTCGCAAGACCGATAGCGACTACGCCGTTCGTCTGCGCGAGAAGCAGCGTTTACGCGCCCAGTACGGCATCCGCGAAGCTCAGCTTCGTCGCGTGTTCGAGGAAGCTCGTAAGTCGGCTGGTCTTACCGGTGAGAACCTCGTTGAGCTTCTGGAAATGCGCCTCGACGCACTCGTGTTGCGTGCCGGCTTCGCCCGCACCACCGCACAGGCTCGTCAGCTCGTCGTGCACCGTCACATCATGGTGAACGGTCAGCTTGTAGACCGTCCGTCCTTCCGCGTGAAGCCAGGACAGATGATCCACGTCAAGCCCAAGAGCGAAGAGATGGACCCCTTCCAGGTAGCTGCCGCTGGTGCGCACCAGGAAGTTCTGCCTCCTGTTCCCGGTTACCTCGACGTGTCGATTGAAACTCTTCAGGCCACTCTGGTTCGTCGCCCCAAGCGCGAAGAAGTTCCAGTGACCTGTGAAGTACAGCTCGTCGTCGAGTACTACGCCGCACGCTAATTCTGAAGTGGTGCCCTGGCCTCGGTGATGGCCAGGGCGCACCTCTTCACCTCCGAGAGGATTGCATTCGTTGAAACAGCTAAGAGCCCTCATTTTCGGTGTTCTTGTCGGCGCCGTCGCTGTATTGGTGGCTAACCGCAGTGAAAAGGGCCGTACGGTTGTGGCGCGTGCTGATCAATCCCTTCAGGGCTTCCTCGATGGCGTTCTCGAGGGCTATCGCGAGCAGTCGCGCTAGGAGTCTCCGTGGAAACCGCTGAGATTCAACGCCGGTGGCTCACCTTCTTTGGTGACCGCGGCCACACTGTCGTTCCGTCGGCGTCGCTTGTCAGCGACGACCCCACTCTGATGTTCACCGTCGCCGGAATGGTTCCCTTCATTCCTTATTTGACCGGTGTTGTTCCCGCGCCATTTCCTCGTGCAACCAGTGTTCAAAAGTGCATTCGCACCCTCGACATTGAAGAGGTAGGAAAAACCACCCGCCACGGCACCTTCTTCCAGATGAATGGGAACTTCTCCTTCGGCGACTACTTCAAAGAAGGCGCGATCGGTTTTGCCTGGGACCTCCTGACTAGTTCTGAGTCTGACGGTGGCCTTGGCTTTGCCGAAAAAGACCTGTGGGTGACCATCTATCAAGATGATGACGAGGCCTTTGACCTGTGGCGCAAGGTCGCTGGCGTTCCGGAATCCCGGATCCAGCGATTAGGTCGCGAAGACAACTATTGGTCGACTGGTCAGCCAGGACCTGCAGGGCCATGTTCTGAGATTTACTTCGACCGCGGTGCAGAGTTTGGACCAGACGGTGGTCCCGCCGTTGATGACACCAGGTACTTAGAAATCTGGAACCTCGTGTTCATGCAGTACCTGATCGAAAACGTACGCAGCAAGATTGACTTTGACATCGTGGGGGAGCTGCCCCAAAAGAACATCGATACCGGTATGGGCATGGAGCGCGTTGCCTTTATTAAGCAAAACGTCGCCAACATGTACGAAATTGACCAGGTGCGCCCTGTTCTTGACAAAGCGGCAGAGCTTTCTGGACGCCGTTACGGCGCAGATCACGATGACGATGTGCGCATGCGAGTTGTCGCCGACCACGTTCGCAGTGCCCTGATGTTGATGACTGATGGGGTGACCCCGAGCAACGACCAGCGAGGCTATGTGCTGCGTCGCCTGCTGCGTCGATCGATCCGTTCGATGCGCCTGCTCGGTGTGAAAGAGGCGAGCTTTGCCGAGCTGTTTGAAGCCTCCAAGAATGCAATGGCTCCGGCATACCCAGAAGTAGCTGCGGAGTTTGACCGCACCAAGTCCCTGGCAGTGGCTGAGGAAGAATCCTTCCTGGGGACACTTGAGGCAGGAACCACGATCCTCGACGTGGCCGTCGCGAAGGCCAAAGATTCAGGCGAGTCGGCACTGAGCGGAGACACCGCCTTCGTTCTCCACGACACCTATGGCTTTCCGATTGACTTGACCCTCGAAATGGCTGAAGAAGCTGGTTTGAGCGTGGATCAAGATCTCTTCCAAAGCCTGATGGCTGAGCAGCGCCAGCGCGCTAAAGACGACGCCAAGTCGAAGAAATCAATGGTGGCTGATTTGTCCGTCTACCGCGAATTCCGGGGACTCGGTGAAACCACCTTCTGCGGCTATGACGAAATGGTGAACGAATCCAGTGTCGTAGGAATCCTTCGCGACGGAGCGAGTGTCGACCGCGCAAGTACAGGAGACACTGTCGAAGTGATCCTTGCGGAGACCTCGTTGTACCCCGAATCGGGTGGACAGGTCGCTGACAAGGGTGTGCTCATCGGTGACGGCCTGAGCGCTCCCGTTAAAGACGTGCAGCGCCCCGTCCCCGGGCTCATTAGCCACACCGTCACGGTTTCCAGCGGGGAAATCGTCGTAGGGGCAACTGTTCGCGTAGAGGTCGACGCGGCTAATCGTTACAAGGCACGGCAAGCTCACTCGGCCACGCACCTCATTCACGCTGCGCTGAGAGACACGCTCGGCTCCCACGCAACACAGGCTGGTTCACTCAACCGCGCTGGATATATGAGGCTGGACTTTTCCTGGAATAAGGGCCTCGGAGACGACCAGAAGGCACAGATCGAGTCCATTGCTAACTCGGCGATTAATGACGATTTGGAAGTGACCACGAGGGTTCTTCCGCTTGATGAGGCCCGGGAGCAAGGCGCTACTGCACTCTTCGGAGAAAAATACGGTGATGTCGTGCGGATGGTCGACATCGGTGGTCCCTGGTCAAGGGAGCTGTGTGCGGGAACTCACGTTCAGCGTTCATCGCAAATTGGTGTGATCAACCTCGTGGGAGAGACCTCTGTGTCCGCAGGTGCGCGCCGCGTTGAAGCACTCGTGGGGATGGACGCAGTGTCAGAGTTCAGCAAGGAGCGTGAGCTTGTTCATCGTCTCCAGCACACCCTCAAGACCAAGCGAGATGACATACCCGCTCGTATCGACGACCTCATCGAACAGGTACGAAACCTCGAGAAGACGATTACTCTGCTGCGCCAGCAAGGAAACGCCTCGGTGGGTGACGACTTGGTCCACAAGGCGCGCACCATCGGCCAGGTACGTGCGGTGGTGGAGCGCCTCGACGCGGGCCTTGACGCCGATGAGGTGCGCTCTGTTGCCCAGCAAGTACTGAGCAAGCTGGGTAATGACGCGGCTGTTGTTGCGCTGGCAATTGAGAACGATGGGCGCGGAACGATCTTGGTGATGTGTAACCAAGAGGCGATTGGGCTCGGCGCAAATGCTGGCGCCATGGTGAAGGATGCTGTGGCAATTCTTGGCGGCGGAGGAGGCGGAAAACCAAACCTCGCGCAAGGTGGTGGGCCAGATGGTGCGAAACTCCCTGCTGCTATCGAGTCGCTTGAA
>CAYXEM010000083.1:0-3952 GCA_964464045.1 uncultured Microbacteriaceae bacterium
GAGAAGCTCGATGTCACGGGTGACGAGGTCACCGGTGTGAACATCGTGAAGGTTGCTATCGAGGCTCCGCTGAAGCAGATCTCCTTCAACGCAGGCCACGAGCCTGGTGTTGTGGTCGAGCACGTCCGTGGTTTGAAGGTCGGTCACGGCCTCAACGCCGCAACCGGTGAATACGGTGACATGCTCGCTGCAGGAATCGCTGACCCAGTCAAGGTGACCCGCTCAGCTCTGCTGAACGCCGCCTCGATCGCTGGATTGTTCCTCACCACCGAAGCTGTGGTTGCTGACAAGCCTGAGCCTGCTGCTCCGGCTATGCCAGACCCCAGCGGTGGAATGGACTTCTAAGCAAGAAGCATTCAACACTGTGGGCCAGCGCATTGCGCTGGCCCACAGTCGTTTAAGTACTCGTTACGGTTTCTCCAGGGTGACGCGTGCGACGGTTCCGCCTGATTCTCCAGGGGTGAGGCTGACTGATCCACCGCTTGCTTGTGCCAATTGGCGCACAATCGCAAGGCCAAGGCCTGTGCCTTCGTGCGTGGCATTACCCCGCCAGAAGCGGTCGAAGGCTCGGTGAGCATCGGCTGCGGCGATGCCGGGGCCATTGTCTGTCACCGAGATGACAACGTAGGAGAGTTCTTCGGTGACTGTCACGTCGATTGCGCCGCCATCGGACAGAATCGATATCGCGTTGTCGATGAAGTTGTCGACAATCTGTTCAATTGCGGTAGGAACGGCCAGGGCTCGAGCTGATCGAGGTGCGTGGCAGGTGAGGGCAATTCCTGCCTCTTCGGCGAGACTCGACCATTCCTCAACCCGCTGTCGAACGACTTCTGCGGCATCGACGTCTTCGCGGGTCAAGGATTCAGAACTCGCTCGGCCTAGCGCTAAGAGCCCTTCAATCAAGCGGCGCATGCGAGATATTTCAGATTCGATTTCGTCGAAGCCCTGCTCGGTTGCTTTGGTTGACTTGACCTTGTCGCGCAGCCGCTCGATTCGAAGCTGAAGCGCGGTGAGAGGGGTGCGCAATTGGTGTGAGGCATCGGCGGCGAATGCTTTTTGTTCGCCAACCAGGAGCTCCAAGCGGTTGGCCATCAAGTTAAATGCCGTTGACACGTCACGCAGTTCTTTCGGGCCCTTGGGCTCGGGGGCCCTGGAGCTCAAGTCTCCCTTCGAGAGCCTGTTTGCGGCCGCTCCTAGTTGGTTGAGGTTTCTCGAGAGCACACGGGAGAGCACAATGGCCAAGACCACCGCAAAGAGCAGGGTGACTAGCGCCACGAGATACACTCCGATGAGCTGCCGGTTCACCGCATCGTCGACTGCCGATTCTTCGAAGGTGAGCCTGACCGCGCCGACGACGTGTTGGCCGCTGTAAATGGGCACTGCGACGTAAACTAGCTCAACGCCAAGGGTTTCGGAGAAACGGTGGCCCGAGACAACTCGTCCGGCAAGCGCCTCGATAATCTCTGGCCTCGTCCCGTAGTCCAGGCCTTCGCGAGAATCATCAGGGTCGTTTGTAATTTGCGCAATTCCCTCATCGTCGACGATGACGACTCTTGCGCCGCCTTCATCGCGATAGGCCACGGCAAGGTCTCGGGTGATCGCGAGTTCTTCGGGCGTGCCATTCTCGAGGCCTTCTTCAGCTCGGCCGCCCAAAATAAAAGCATCGCGTTGGAGTTGGGTGATGAGTTGATCCCTCTCAACTCCATACAGGTAGAGACCAAACGGTAAATCGGAGAGCAACAGGGCCAAAACGCTCACTCCCAGGAGGGCAAACAGGAATAAGCGTCTCATTCGGGGGCCACGAGCCTAAAACCAACGCCCCTCACGGATTCAATCCAATCGGGCGAGCCAAGTTTCTTGCGTAACGAGGCGACGTGGGCATCCAAAGTCTTCGTGCTTCCGTACCAGTTGATGTCCCAGACGTCGCTGAGAATTGATTCTCGCTTGAATACAGTTCCTGGCTCTTGGGCGAGGTAGGCCAGAACATCAAACTCTTTGGGGGTGAGGCTTACTTCTGAAGCGTGAACCTCGACTCGTCTGGTTCGGGAGTTAATCGAAAGGGGCCCGAGCGTCACTTCTTGATCGATGGGCTCAGTCGCTGCTGAGCCTTGCCGGCGAAGGATTGCACGAATTCGTGCGACAAGCTCGCGAATTCCGAAGGGCTTCACCAGGTAGTCATCTGCTCCAAGCTCGAGCGCCAAAATACGGTCCGATTCATCTGGTCTGGCGCTTGCAATGATGATGGGCACCATTGACGTTTCGCGGACACGGCGTACGACTTCACCGCCGTCCATGTCGGGCAGCCCCAAATCTAAGACGATGCAGTCGATGGAGTCTTCGGCCAAGATTGCCAGCGCTCCAGAGCCCGTCTCGGAATGACGAGCGTCCCAGCCCACAGTCTTAATTGCTTCGACCACTGACTGGGCGATACTTCGATCGTCCTCGACTACCAATATGCGCACACTCCATTGTTTCCCCTTACGCAGGATTTTGCAGAGCCTGTGCGTCGATTACCTGATTTCTTGGACAAATCTTTGACGTCTCGGCAAGAAAGTAGGGGGTTTTCGTCGTAGCGTTAAGAGATGAACACCCAAGCGATAGTCGGTGCTGTGATCGCCGCGACTATGGGAGTGGGGACCGCAACGGTCGCCACCAATGTTCAACTTCTCGCTGCTCCGTCTGGGAATTCAATTGAGCAAGCCAGTGAAGTGTTAGTCGACGAAACCACAATTCTCGATGCTGACCCAGCAAACCTTGTTGAGCCGGCTCCAGAAGATGTTGTGGAGGTAGCTGTCACGCCAGAAGATTCGGTAACTGAGGCCCCGGCTCCAGACCCGACTCCGGCTCCTACTCCCACTCCAAGCCCAGAACCCGTTGTCCAAGAGGCCCCCGCGCCAACTCCAGCCCCCAAACCCGCGCCAACTCCCGCGCCGTCACCATCTAGTGATGATGGTGACGAAGAAGATCACGACGACGATGATGACGACGACGACGATGATGATGATGACGATGATGATGACCACAGTTCGGATGACGACTAGGCCATAGCTCTGAGTAGCTACACGTCCTTAAGATTTTCAATTGGTCAAAATCTTTGACGTTTCTTTACTTTTAGCTATCTTCGCGCTGTACACCGTTCCGTAGCGTTGACGACATGAACAGCAATCTTCTAGTAGGAGCAGGAATCGCCGGCGTACTCGGAGCAGGTGCAAGCGCGGTAGTTGCCAACACCGATGTCCAGGTCGATGCAGCAGCTTCTGGCGCACAACTCGATCAGGTCGCGGTGACGTCCACCACGGATTCAGTCACAGCACCCGCATCAATTGGCGAATTGTTTATGGCTGAAATTCTCCAAGCCGCTTCCGCAATTACCGGTGGGACTACCGATCCCCAAACGGGCCTGGCGTCGTCGAGCGAAGTGTTGACCTCTGGTGCGGTCGTCGTTGATGGCGTTGCAGGTGCTACGGCAGCCACCGGTTCAACCGCGGCGACTGTCGAGGCCACATCTGGAGCCTCGTTTTACGAAGAGACAGCGGCTGTGGCAGGAACGACTGCTACCGCCGCGAGCGTGAGCACGGCCACCGTGGATGCTGCCACTTCTGGTTCCAGCTATGCAGAACCAGCTCCTAAGGTTTCGGCCCCGTCAGTTCAGACGGCTGCTGTGACAGCGGCAGCAGCTCCTGCCGCTGATGGCTCCACATCGGCATCTGGCTACTCGGGCGGTGGAAGTAGCTCCGGAGACCACGACGACGACCACGACGACGACCACGACGACGACCACGACGACGACCACGATGACGACGACCACGACGACGACGACCACGATGACGACGACCACGACGATGACTAAGAACCAAAAATCAGGCCCTGTTGCAGGCTGGACGAAGCAGCTGATTAGCTTTGGCACTTCCTTCGCCTTCTTTGGGATTGCGGGTTTGCTTCAAACGCAAGC
>CAYXEM010000084.1:0-3904 GCA_964464045.1 uncultured Microbacteriaceae bacterium
ATCCAAAGGCGGAGGTAATGGCGAAATACGTTCTGTCCATTGATCAGGGGACCACAAGCACTCGGGCGATCGTGTTCGACCACGACGGCCAGGTGGTGAGCTCTGGCCAGATGGAACACCGCCAGATATTTCCCCACGCAGGCTGGGTCGAACACGATCCCGCAGAGATCTGGGCAAATACTCGCGAGGTGATTGGTCTTGCCCTATCGCGGGCTGAGCTCACGCGTCACGATATTGCCGGGGTGGGAATTACTAACCAGCGCGAAACAACCATTGTCTGGGAAAAGGACACTGGACGTCCCGTGTATAACGCGATTGTGTGGCAGGACACCAGGACACAAGACATCATCGACGCTGTTGCCGCAGCCCACGGCCCCGACCGTTTTCGTGAGCGCACCGGTCTCCCCCTTGCCACCTATTTCTCTGCGAGCAAGATTGCATGGATCCTCCGCAACGTTGACGGCGCCAGAGAACGCGCAGAGGCCGGCCAGCTGCTGTTTGGGACTGTTGACACCTGGTTGTTGTGGAACCTCACCGGCGGAATTGACGGCGGTGTTCACGCCACCGACGTGACCAATGCCTCGAGGACCCTTCTCGTGGATATTTCGAGTATGACCTGGGACACAGAACTCCTTGACGAGTTCGATATACCCGTGTCTATGCTCCCCGAGATCAGAAGCTCTTCAGAGGTGTACGGAGTGATTTCTGGGTCCAGTTTGTTGAGGGAAGTCCCGGTCGCAGGAATCCTGGGCGACCAACAGGCGGCCACTTTTGGTCAAGCGGCATTCGACGCGGGGGATTCAAAAAACACTTATGGCACCGGCAACTTCCTCATTGTCAATACCGGGACCACGCTGGTCCACTCGACCCACGGCCTATTAACCACGCCGGCCTATCAGCTCGGTGATGGCCCAATTCATTACGCCCTCGAAGGGTCGATTGCGGTGACAGGATCACTCATTCAGTGGCTTCGCGACAATCTAGGGATTATTGAAAGTGCTGCCGACGTGGAGGCCTTGGCCAGCAGTGTCGATGATTGCGGTGGGGCCTATTTTGTCCCCGCCTTTAGTGGATTGTTTGCCCCGCATTGGCGGCCAGACGCGCGCGGAGTATTGGTGGGTCTCACTCGTTACGTCACGAAGGCGCACATTGCCCGTGCGGCCCTTGAGGCCACGGCCTTTCAGACCCGCGAAGTGGTCGATGCGGCAGCCGAAGATACGGGCACCTCTTTGTCTGAGCTGCGAGTAGATGGCGGAATGACGGCGAACTCTTTATTGATGCAGTTCCAAGCGGACATCTCCGGCATTCCCGTGGTGACGCCCAAGGTGGTGGAAACGACGGCGCTTGGTGCCGCCTATTCTGCCGGGCTCGCCACGGGAGTCTGGTCTGGCCTCGATGAGCTGAAGTCAAAGTGGCAAGAAGGTAGCCGCTTTGAGCCCTCGATTAGCGAGGCCGAGCGTCGGGAACGAATGCACTGGTGGGCCAAGGCGGTGGCGAAGTCTCTGAACTGGGTCGACTAAACCGACGAGGTGTGTTTTTTCTTCACCGCAGCGGTCCACCCGCGAAGCTCAGCCATGACGTCGGCAAGCTCGTTTTTGGTCTCTTCTGTAACCTGACCGGTGAAGGCAAGGGGTGTTCTGCGCTTGAGCAGGTCTGAGAGTGTCTCCACCCATTCGTGGCGGATGAGCCATTCGATTTCTTGTCGGCTGTAAGTCGGCAAGGATGTGAGGGCGTCGTCTCCGCTTTGGTTGAGCTCATTGAGCACGTCCGCGGCTACTGTTCCGTATCGGCTGAGCAGCTCATCGGCACGCTCGCGAGGGATTGCGCCACGGTGTTGATCAACGAAGTGGCGCCTGGCTGAGTTGGTGCGCGGAAAATCTTTTCCTCCTCCGATTGCCATGTTTTCGGTGGAAGGACCGGCGGCCACGCCCAAGACTTCGCAGGCAGTTGCAGCGAGGTGTTCGCCGAGTGCTCTAAAGGTGGTCCACTTGCCACCGACCAAGCTCAAAATCGGGGTCGTTCCGGCGGTGTCGTTGACAATTCGGTAATCGCGAGACACCACTCCCGGCGTGAGATCGCCCGCGGCAGGGAGTGGCCGCACGCCGGTGTAGCGATACACGATTTGCGAGCGGTCGACGGGAATGCCGGGGAACACGTGGGCGGTGAGCTCAATGAAGTAGTCAATCTCCTCGTCCGTGCATTCAGCTTCATCGGGATGGTGCACGGGAATATCGGTGGTTCCGATGAGGACTCGTCCAAGGATGGGCAGAATGAGGACGATTCGGCCGTCATCGTTTTCGAAAAACACCTCGCGGCCCTTGCACGCATCGAAGAGTTCTTGATTGTCGACCACGATGTGCGAACCTTTATTTCCTCCCATGTAGGAGGTGGCGATGCCAAGTGCGTCGTTGGTGCCATCCACCCATGGGCCAGTGGCGTTAATCACGAGGTCCGCCTGGATGGCAAACTCATTTCCGCTCAGAGTGTCGCGGAGTCGCACGTTTCCGCCGTCCAACCAGATTGCTTCCACGTAGTTGAGCGCCCGGACATGATTGCCTAAGGCCAGGGCATCGCGAAGCACGTCGATAGCGAGACGCTCGGGCTGTTCTACGCAGGCATCTGAATAGTGCGCGGTGTAGGCCACGTCTTTATTCATCTGTGGGTAGTGGTGCAGAGTCTTTCGTCGGCCGTGAAATTGGTGCCGGGGAAGGGTTCCCTTTTTTCGCCCAAAGAGGTCGTAGAGCACAAGGCCGACCTTGATGAGGAGCGCACCTCGTTCCTTCGTGGACGATGAGCGGTGGGTGATTAGTCGAAGCGGCGCAGAAAGCAGGCCAGAAAAGGTCGAGAAGATCGGGATAGTGGTCCCCAGCGGCCTCACATAGTGCGGGGCGTTATCGAGGAGACGATTTCGCTCTTGCAGGCTTTCTTTGACGAGCCGGACTTCGCCGTTTTCGAGGTAGCGGATTCCGCCATGAATCATGTGCGACGAACCAGCAGAGGCTCCAGAGGCAAAATCACCCTTTTCGACAAGGGTGACGTCCACTCCGGCGAGTGCGAGCTCTCTCAGGGTGGAGAGTCCGTTGATGCCACCCCCAATGATGAGCACTCTTGTCGATGGCGTCTGGGCAAGAGATTCAAGCAGCTGAGTGCGAGGGGACGGTGAACGAGTATCCATCGGTTGCCTTGGGAGTAGGGACTAGCTGCATTTTCAGACTAGTCGAGCGGGAGGAGGGCTCCCTGGGCGGTGCCTTCAGAAAACCTTGTGGACAAAACCTGATGGTCCGCCCACACCTTTTTTATTCTGCTGGCGTGAAGAGTTCTTGGTGGACAGTCTGTGTGCTCCTTGTATCAGGGTGTACTTCGGTATCGACTGACGGCCCCGACGTGGTGGACGAGGTCCTACCTGATGCGGCGCCCGTTGCATCACACGAGGACACGTCACTCGACACGGTTGACTGGGGAATTTCGACGGATGATGTCTCGGCACCAGCGCGAGCTGTTGTCTCGTCCTACTTGAGAATTACAGACGAAATCGGTGCGCGTGGCGGACGCGAATCAGAATCGATTGGCGAAGCGGTGACCCCGCTGTGGCTTCCCCGGGAAGTGGAGGGATTTGAGGATTACCTCAACCAATCCATTCGCACCCTGGGCCAGACACGGTTTGACCATTTCGAGGTGCAATCAGCTCGCAAGACTGCCTCGAGTGAGCTTGAGGTGGCTGTCTTCTTGTGCGTTGATTCGAGCAAAGTCCTCGTTATCGGAGCAAATGATGTGGATCCCCCCGAGTCTCTTCGCGCGTGGCTTGACGCACCCGCTGGCGAGGCTGAACCCGATCAGGACACGGTCGATTCGTGGGAGCCATACCTCGAGGAGACAGGGGCGAGGACCGGGTTTCGTGAGCCCA
>CAYXEM010000085.1:0-3801 GCA_964464045.1 uncultured Microbacteriaceae bacterium
ACTGGGCGGTTCCTAAACAACTCGAGCCGCTCGAGCTCACCGGTGATGAAGCGATCGAGTCGCAGTCGAATTCGATTGCGGGCATCCAAAATGCGCTCTCGTTCTTCACCGACGTCTGGAACCACACGCTTGGCGGCATCGGTGGGAGTGGAGGCACGCAAGTCGGCCACCTCATCGAGGAGTGGCCTGTCGGCCTCGTGGCCGATTGCGCTGACGAGCGGGATCGAACAGGCGGCGGCACGCCGGACCAGTGCTTCATCGCTAAAGACCAGAAGGTGTTGGAAGTCGCCTCCGCCGCGGGCGATGATGACCACGTCGACTGACGGGTCAGATTCCAGAGTGTCGAGGGCCTTGATTATTTCTGGCACCGCTTTTTCACCTTGAACGCTTGCGTGCTCGACGCGGAAGCTCACTTCCGGCCACCGCAATTGAGCGTTTCGAAGCACATCCTTTTCGGCGTCGGAATCCTTTGCAGTAATGAGACCGACCACTGTGGGCAGGAATGGTAGCGGCTTCTTGCGCTCGAGAGCGAAGAGACCTTCCGCGCTCAGCGTGGCGCGCAATGCTTCAATCTTGGCGAGCAGTTCACCCAAGCCCGCTAGGCGCATCTCCACCACATTCATGGAGAGGCGACCGCCTCGGACATACCAATTGGGTTTGACCTTCACGATGACGCGATCGCCCTGGCCGACGCCCTCTGGAATCGAGTCACGTGTGGAGCGCCAGATCGTAAAGTCCACGGTGACCTCGGCGTCGATGTCTTTCATACGGCCATAGACATGGCCTCCTGAGACACCCCACTGGGTAATTTCCGCTTCGACCCACACTGAGCCCAAGCGGTCGATATAGACAGCGAGTGTTTCGCTTAAACGCTCAAGCGTCCACGGCGCCTCAGCCGAGGAGTCATTTGAGCTGGGCGACGACATACTCTCCAGGGTAGGCCAGTACGAGGGATACTCAGCTGAGTAGCTGCATCAATTACTACACTTGGCGCTTGTGACGATTTCAAACGGTGCCGCTCAGAACCTGTTGATTCAGCCCACCGTGCTCACCAGGGACACGCCACTGGTCAACAACCCTGTCGCGGGTTCTAAGCGAGTCCTACTTGCTGCCCCCCGTGGGTATTGTGCAGGCGTTGACCGAGCCGTCGTAGCGGTAGAAAAAGCACTCGAGCGCTACGGCGCACCGGTATATGTCCGCAAACAAATTGTGCACAACATCCACGTGGTGCGTGAGCTGGAATCCAGAGGTGTCATCTTCGTTGATGAAGTTGAGCAGGTTCCCACGGGAAGTGTGATTGTCTTTAGCGCCCATGGAGTTTCGCCCATGGTTGTGTCAGAGGCTAAAGACAAAGAGCTCACCGCGATTGATGCGACCTGTCCGTTGGTGACCAAGGTGCACCGTGAGGCCGTTCGATTCTCGGGCCAGGATTTCCATATTCTCCTTATCGGCCACGCCGGCCACGAAGAGGTCGAGGGAACCATGGGCCACGCGCCGGAGCACACCACCTTGGTGAACGACCCGGATGAAGCGGACACGATCGAGGTGCCCGACACTGAGAACCTGATTTGGCTATCCCAAACGACGCTGAGCGTGGACGAAACGATGGAGACGGTGCGCAGGCTCCGTGAGCGCTTCCCTCACCTTCAAGACCCACCCAGCGACGACATTTGCTACGCCACCCAAAACCGGCAGGTGGCGATCAAGAAAATTGCACCAGAGTGCGACCTCGTCATCGTGGTGGGCTCACAAAACTCGTCCAACAGCGTGCGCCTTGTCGAAGTAGCTCTCGAATACGGGGCAAAAGCGTCGTACCGCGTGGATTACGCCAGCGAAATCAAGCAGGAATGGCTCGATGGTGTCGCCACCATTGGCGTTACGTCTGGCGCCTCAGTTCCAGAAGTCTTGGTCAGTCAAGCGCTCGAAGACTTGGCTGAAGCAGGCTATGTCGACGTGGAGGAAGTAAAAACTGCAGAAGAAGACCTGCAGTTCTCACTGCCTAAAGAGCTTCGAAAAGATGCGTCAGGTAACCAGGACGAGCGCGCTCTGGGAGGCAGGCTGCGCTAGTTAGAGCGCTTTGCCGGCCGAACCAAGCTGTTGGCAGGCTTCGCCCACACGGGCAGCCATCGCCGTCTCTGCTTCCTTGCCCCAGGCGCGTGGGTCGTAGGCCTTCTTGTTGCCTACTTCGCCATCGATGCGCAGCACCTGGTCGTATCCAGAAATCATGCTGTGGGCGATCGAGCGGGTAAACGCGTATTGGGTGTCGGTGTCGATGTTCATCTTGATCACACCGTTAGCGACTGCTTCAGCGATTTCTTCCTCGGTTGAACCAGATCCACCGTGGAAGACCAAGTCCATGGGCTTCGGGCCAGTGCCGTACTTGGCTTGGAGGCCGGCCTGGATTTCACCGAGGAGTTCGGGGCGAAGCTTCACATTTCCCGGCTTGTAGACGCCGTGGACGTTTCCAAAGGTGAGGGCAGCCATGTAGCGGCCCTTTTCGCCTAGGCCGAGAGCTTCAACAGTTGCGATGGCGTCGTCGAGGGTGGTGTACAGCTGGTCGTTGATTTCGTGGCTGACGCCATCTTCTTCGCCACCAACAACACCGATCTCCACTTCCAAGATCTGGCCGAGTGCGCTGGTGCGCTTGATGAGCTCCTGGGCGATCTCGAGGTTTTCTTCGAGGCTGACTGCTGAGCCATCCCACATGTGGGACTGGAAAAGCGGAATACCGCCGTTTTTCACGGCTTCTTCAGAGGCGGTGAGGAGAGGGCGCACGAAGTTATCGAGTGCGTCCTTCGGGCAGTGGTCGGTGTGCACACCCACCTTGATGGGGTAGTTCTTGGCGACTTGATGCACAAACTGCGCGAACGCGATAGCACCGTCAGGGCGGTTCTTGATGGTGTGGCCCGAGAAGTAGTCGGCACCTCCGGTAGAGACCTGAATGATGCCGTCAGAACCGGCTTCGGTGAGGCCCTGGAGGACTGCGTTGATGGTCTGTGAGCTGCTGACGTTAAACGCGGGAAGAGCAAAACCCTTGGCCTTCGCGTTGTCGATGATTGCGGCGTATTCCTCAGTACTTGCTACAGGCATGGTGAGCAGGCTCCTTCTTGGGCGATATGTGTGCTCAGTGACACCAGCCTACTCCCCGAGGTGAGCACCATTCTCGTCACTAGACTTAGGCCATCCGCTACTAGGCCTGACCCCGAGGAGGGCGGTTACGTGTCCTCAGAAGAACCCGGTGAACTCTTTATTCACCCAGACCGAAACCTCGCGATGGAGCTTGTTCGCGCGACAGAAGCCGCTGCGATTCGTGCAACGCCGTGGATTGGCCGAGGTGACAAGAATCAGGCCGATGGAGCAGCGGTGGATGCGATGCGTAAGTTCCTCGCCACGGTGAACTTCCAAGGAACGGTTGTCATTGGTGAGGGTGAAAAAGACAACGCCCCCATGCTCTATAACGGTGAAGTTGTCGGAACAGGCCACGGGCCACAATGCGACATTGCCGTTGATCCCATCGATGGAACCTCACTGACGGCAGCGGGCCGAAGCCACGCCATTTCTATGTTGGCCGTAGCCGACCGCGGCAGCATGCTCGATGCCTCCAGTGTCTTCTACATGGAAAAAATCGTCTCTTCGCATGAGGCGATCGGTGTGCTGGACATCACCAAGCCAGTGGGCGAGAACATTCGAGCGCTTGCGAAGGCGAAGAACAAGCCGGTCGAGGAAATCCGGGTGGCTGTCTTGGATCGCCCTCGCCACGAGCAATTAATTGCCGAGATTCGAGCAGCGGCTGCGCAAGAT
>CAYXEM010000086.1:0-3779 GCA_964464045.1 uncultured Microbacteriaceae bacterium
GGTGCCGGTATACGACTCTGGCGAGTACTCGTAGAAGATTTCGGTGTCGGGCACCATTGCTTCTGCTTCGACACACCACTTGGCACCCTGCAGGGCAATATCGATGATTCCCTGCTTGTCGGTGTTGAACACGACTTCGCGCTGCAAAATACTGGTCGAGTTGTACAAGTGCACGATGGCGCGCTTTGCGCCCACCAACGACTCGTAGGTGCGCTTAATCAGGTGCTCACGCGCCTGAGTCAGCACCTGGATAGTGACATCGTCTGGAATCAGGTTTTCTTCAATCAGGCTTCTGACAAAGTCGAAATCGGTCTGGCTCGCAGACGGGAATCCGACCTCGATTTCCTTAAAACCCATTCCCACCAGCATGTCGAACATGACGCGCTTGCGCTCAGGACTCATCGGGTCAATCAATGCCTGGTTTCCATCGCGAAGGTCCACAGCACACCAGCGAGGCGCCTTCTCAATGCGCTGAGCGGGCCAGGTGCGATCGGGAAGTTCGACCGAAATCATTTCGTGGAACGGCCGATAGCGGTGAATGGGCATACTGCTTGGTGTTTGACGGTTTTCCATCAGTTCAATCCTTCTTCGAAAAAATGTGGGGCCTAATCAGGCCAATGCGAACCTCCGCGGCGGGGGTGGCCTTAAAGTGAGGCCCCGTCGCGGCTAAGAAGAAGGAGGTTGTTTCCCACGCCCCCAGGGTAACACTCTCCCCCAAAAGCCACTAGTGAGGCTTAGAAGCCGAGGCGCCCCAGCTTCTTGGCGTCTCGCTGCCAATCCTTTTGCACGGTGACATGAATAGACAGGAAGATTTTCTTCCCCAAATCCTTTTCGATTTCCGCACGGGCGCGAGAACCAATGTCTTTGAGCCTCGATCCACCCTTGCCGATCACGATGGATTTTTGGCTATCGCGCTCCACGACGAGGTTGGCAAAAATTCGCTCCAGGCCGTCCTCCCTGACGTTTCGCTCCTCAATTGTGACTGCCAGAGAGTGGGGAAGTTCATCGCGGACACCCTCGAGTGCTGCTTCGCGGATGAGCTCGCCAATTCTGGTGTCCTCGTCGTCATCAAACCGCTCCGTGTCCGGGTAGAGCGGGTCGGACACTGGCATCAGTGAAATGAGTTCTTTGACGAGCACATCGAGCTGCTCGCCAGAGACTGCAGAAATGGGAATCAACAGATCCCACTCCCCCAACTGGTCAAGCTCAATCAGGCGCTCGGCGACCTGTTGCTTAGTTGCGTCATCAACCTTGGTGACGATGGCCACCTTTTTTGCCCGAGGCGCTTCCATGATGGTTTGGTGGATAAAGCGATCGCCAGGCCCCACTTTGTCGGTTGCCGGAACACACATCGCGATCACGTCGACGTCTGCCAAGACACCCTGGACCATGTCATTGAGTCGCTCACCCAGGAGAGTGCGGGGGCGGTGAACACCGGGAGTATCCACCAGGACAAGCTGGCCGTCTGGGTGGTGAACGATGCCTCGAATTGTGCGCCTGGTTGTTTGAGGCTTTGACGAGGTGATTGCCACTTTTTCGCCCACGAGTGCGTTCGTGAGGGTGGACTTACCGACGTTGGGCCGACCCACGATGCTCACAAATCCTGCGCGATAGTCCTTGGTCATGGCAGCTCGATTTCTCCGGTCAGGGTCTTATCCAGCTCGCGCCTGGTGCGAAGAGCCTTGTGAAGCTCGCTGGTTGCTTCCACCACGATCCATTCGACACTTGCTTTTCGGCCCGCGGTCTTTTCTGCAGTAAGCACCAGCCCGTATACCTCTGCTGTACTTCCCGACTCGGGCAGCTTTCCGAGGGTTTTTGCCATCAATCCGCCGACAGTGTCGACATCATCTTCGTCGATGTCGATGTCGTAGAGATCGGCCAAATCGTCAACGGAATACCGTGTCGCGACGCGGTAGCGGTCTTCGCCAAGTTCTGTGATTTCACCCTCGTCGAGGTCATATTCATCAGAAATTTCTCCGACGAGCTCCTCCATCAGGTCTTCCAGGGTGACAAGCCCGGCAATTCCGCCATATTCGTCCACCACCAAGGCCATGTGATTTTGCTCTGCCTGAAGCAGGCGAAGTGTGTCGTCGGCTTTTTTACTCTCGGGGATAAACAGCGCTGGTTTGGCGAGAGTGGCCACGGTGGTAGTCGGCATCTTTCGGGGTGACTGGTGCTGGATGCTTGCCACATCGCGCAGGTAAATTACGCCAAGGACGTCATCAGAGTCTTTTCCAACCACTGGCATTCGAGAAATTCCTTCATCGAGGAATACGGCCAAGGCGTCTCGAAGGGTGAGGTCGTGCTCGATAGTGACCATGTCGGTTCGCGCGACCATGATTTCTCGCACAATCGTGTCGCCAAATTCGAAGACGGAATGTAAGAGCTCCCGATCTTCTTTTTCCAATACGTCTTGGTGCGCCGCTTCATCCACCAGGCTTCGAAGCTGCTCTTCACTGGTGAGTGGGCCACCCTTCGGGCTACCGGGAGTAACTATGCGGCCCAGCACAATCAGCGCTTCTGCCACCGGACCAAGCGACACTCGGATGGCCCGGACCAGTGCAGCGAACATCCGCACAATCGAGCGCGAGTGGGCTACGCCAATACTCCGCGGTGACGACCCCACGACCACAAACAACACCGCGACCATGATTGCCGTGGCTATCAGCAACACTTCCCACCACACGCTTACCAAGCGCGCAACAGCCAATGTCACCAACACTCCAGCGAGGGTTTCTACCAGCACGCGCACAAACGTCAATGCACTGACGTGTCCCGCTACATCTTTGGCGAGATTGCGCAGAGGAGTCGGGTTTTTGACCTCGTCGGCTTCGTCGAGGATGTCGCCGCGGCCCAAGACGCTCAAGGCCCCGTCAATTGCGGTGAGGAGGCCACCAAATATCACCAAGACAATGGCGGAGAGGATAAAAAGAGTGGTCACGCGGCGCCGTGTTCTGCTCGAAACGCTTCCAGAATGCTGTTTTGGAGGCCAAACATCTCTTTTTCTTCCTCGGGCTCTGCGTGGTCATATCCCAGAAGGTGCAGAAGTCCGTGGACGGTAAGAAGTTGAAGTTCCGCCTCGGTGCTGTGTCCGGCGACCTCTGCTTGCTTGGCCGCAACCGTGGGGCACAAGACGATGTCGCCCAAGATTCCAGACACTGGCTCGTCGCCTGATTTGGGTGGGCGAAGCTCATCCATCGGGAAGCTCAACACGTCTGTCGGGCCTGGCTCATCCATCCATTGGATGTGCAACTGCTCCATGGCGGGCTCATCAACGGCGATAATCGCCACATCTGCCTCTTGATTGACCCGAAGCGACGTGAACGAAAACCGCACGAGGTCGTGGAGGGATTCCATCGGGACGTCGATGCCCGATTCGTTATTGAGTTCGATACTCATTTAGTCCCCTTGGACTCGTCATATTTCGCGTAGGCATCAACGATGTCACTGACTAGCTTGTGGCGGACGATGTCGTCGGCGCCAAGGCGCTGAAAACTAATTCCGTCAATGCCCTCCAAAATATCGACCACCTTGCGCAGGCCCGAGTGGCCTCCGGGAACATCGATTTGAGTGATGTCGCCGGTAATGACCATCTTGGAGTCAAACCCCAGACGGGTGAGGAACATCTTCATCTGCTCAGGAGTGGTGTTTTGGGCCTCGTCCAAGACGATGAAGGAGTTGTTGAGCGTGCGACCGCGCATATATGCCAACGGGGCAACCTCAACCGTTCCACTTGCCAACAGTTTCGGCACCAGCTCGGGGTTCATCATCTCGTGCAG
>CAYXEM010000087.1:0-3732 GCA_964464045.1 uncultured Microbacteriaceae bacterium
GTGGGTAAGTCCGGCCACGTCGCCCACAAACTTGCTGCCACTCTCACCAGCGTGGGAACAAGGTCTCATTTCTTGTGGACCTCGGAGATGTTCCACGGTGATCTGGGAACCGTTGACCAAGCAGGTGTGGTCATCATCGTCTCGAAGAGCGGCTCCGGCCAAGACATTGCCCAGCTCGTCGACTTCGCCCGCGAGCGCGGCATTGCGCTAATTGGTCTGATCGGTGATCGACACTCGCCAATTGTCAACAAGCTCGACATGTTCATTGACGCCTCGGTCCACCAGGAAGCAGACCCTGAAGGGTTTGTTCCCACCACCTCCACGACAGTCGCGTTGGCATTGGGGGATGCGCTCGCGGTGTGCTTGATGGAGGCCAAAGGCTTCACCTCGGTTGACTTTGCGGCCTTCCACCCCAATGGTGCTCTTGGCGCGCGTTTGAATAGGACCGTTCGGGAAGTCATGGCCGACATTACTGAGGTTCCGGTACTTGAGCCCACCCATTCGGTGCGCGATCTGGCCATCGCCATGAGCAAATACCCCACCGGTTTGGCTCTAGTTTTGGGCGCTGGAGGACAACTCGCTGGAGTAGTCAGCGACGGTGACCTTCGTCGCGCACTCACCGAGGTCACTGACTTGTCCAACACTCAGGTCGCTCAAGTAATGACTACCGAGCCGACCACAATTGGCCCCGATGTTCACTTGGCCCACGCCTTGTCGGTCATGGAAGGCCACACCCCCGGAGCTATTTCCGCCCTGCCCGTTGTCGACAACAACGAAGTCCTGGGTGTTATCACCATCCACCAACTACACCGAGAGATTCCCTCATGATGCCCAAGCGCGCACCGTCCATCCAGATCACTGATTCGATCACTCTCGGTGGTGACCGTCTGGTGATCTTCGCAGGCCCCTGCTCGATTGAAACCGAAGACCTCACCATGCAGGTGGCAGAGAGCGTGAAGAAGATGGGCGCCGACTTAGACGTCGACGTCATCTTTAAAGCCTCCTACGACAAGGCAAACCGCACCTCCGTTGGTTCGTACCGCTCGGCTGGAATGCAGGAGGGGCTTCGCATCCTCCAGCGCGTCAAAGACGAGCTGGGAATGCCAGTCATCACCGACGTCCACGAGTCGACCCAGGTTCCGACCGTCGCCGAAGTAGTAGACGTGTTGCAAATTCCTGCGTTTTTGTGCCGCCAGACTGACCTGCTCATCGCCGCAGGAGAATCCGGTCGCGCCGTGAACATCAAGAAGGGCCAGTTCATGGCCGCCCGCGACATGCGCTTCGCTGCTGAGAAGGTCCGCTCCGCAGGAGGCAAGAACGTCTTCCTTACTGAGCGCGGAACTACTTTTGGCTACCACGACCTCGTAGTCGACATGCGCTCGTTCCCGATCATGCGCGAGTTCGCCCCTGTCGTTCACGACGTCACCCACAGCATTCAGCAGCCTGGTGCTGCTGATGGCTCCTCGGGTGGTGCACGCTGGTTGGCAGCTCCATTGGCCAAGAGCGCCGTGGCCATCGGTGTGGACGGATTGTTCCTGGAGACCCACCCCGACCCCGACAATGCCTTGTCGGATGGCCCGAACATGATCCCGACCGCTGAGTTGCCTGCCGTGATCGCCAAGTTGAAGGCCATCTGGGAAGTAGCCAAGTGACCTCACTGACTGCCAGTGAGGCCAAGGCCGTCAAGCTGATCGCCCTCGACATCGACGGTGTGCTCTCCGACGGTACTGTCTCGATGGACACCGATGGCAAAGAGCGTCGTGTATTCGACATCAAAGACGGTCTCGGCGTCGTTCGCCTCGTGAAGTCTGGCCGCCAGGTGGTCGTGATCTCTTCGTCTGCCTCAACCGCGGGCATTTCACGCCTTGAGCGTTTAGGCATTAACCCGGTTCACACGGGAGTCGGCAACAAGCTAGATGTCTTGACTGAACTCGTTCAGACGGCAGGTGTTGAGTGGTCTGAAGTGGCTTACATGGGTGATGATTTGCCCGATCTGGACTGCCTTGCGGCAGTAGGGGTACCCTGCGCACCGGCCGACGCGGTAGCTGCTGTGAAAAAGGCTGCTCGGTATGTGACCAGCGCGCGCGGTGGACGCGGCGCGGTGCGAGAGCTCTCTGACCTCATCGTCGACGGTGACTGGCCAGAAGGATAAGTAGTTGGTCAACGAATTCCCCTGGCGTGACAAAACCATCTCATTGGTGGGTAACGCGTCGAGCCTGTGGGAGGGAACCTTCGGACCTCAAATCGACGAGTCCGAATACGTCATTCGGATCAACCAGGGCGCTTTCATCGAGCTCTACCCCGAATCAACTGGTGTGCGAACCGATGCATTGTTGATGTCCCTCAATGGCAACTCGCTTGAGAAAGCGTGGATGTATTCCCGGGCACGGCGCCGAGCCAAAACGGTTGTGGCGATGACGCCGAAGGATCGAAAGTTTCTGGGCATGGACCTTGCCTCGCTTATTCCTGTCTATCCCGAGCAATGGCATCACGAACTCCATGAGCTGATGGGAGCGAGGCCATCGACGGGAGCGATGGCGGTGGATCTACTTCGTCGAACCGTGGCTGACCCAGCACAAATCAGCATTTTCGGCTTTGATTTCTGGGGCTCCCCCACGACCTACACCGGCAAGATCAAAGCCGCTCCGCACGACCCCGAGGCAGAAGAAAAGTTTGTCCGGGGTGCTGTGAACAAGGGCAAAGTGTTTCAGGTGGGACGCTAGTGGCCAGGCAGCAGAGCTTTCCCTGGGCCAACGCACGCGTTGCGTTGGTCGGAAGCGCGCAATCTCTCGAAAACTCTGACTTTGGTCCGGCAATCGACGCGCACGATCTGGTGATTCGAATTAACCAGGGTGCGTTTGCCAACTTGCAGCCCCACAACACCGGAGTGCGCACTGACTATCTGTATATGACGCTGACGGGGGGAACCAACTCCGCCAAGTGGAGCTTCATTCGCCGCGGACAGAAGGCTGCGAAAGAAGGCGTGGTGTTGATGTCGTCGAAGGGTCGCACGCTATTTCGCATCGACCTGACTCCGTTTTTTCTCCACTACCCGGCCTCCTGGCACGAAGCACTGATTGACAAACTTGGCCACCGTCCCTCCACCGGAGCGATGGCCGTTGACTTGTTGACTCGGACCCTGAGCGACCCAGAAAACCTCGATGTGTATGGCTTTGACTTTTTCAAGACACCGGACATCGCCCACGGTCGAAACAATGTTGTTGCCCACGACCCGGGTGTGGAAGAGGACTACATTCGTCGTCTCATCCCGGCACACCGGTTTCACGAGTCACCTCAGGCTTAGGGCGACCCGGTAGCCTAAACCGTCGACATCACACAAAGGGGAATCAGTTTCGTGGCAGGAAAGCTTGGCACCATCGTCGTCCTGAACGACACTGCAGCGATTCCCCACTACGGCTGCAAGGTCGTGATGAAGCGCGTCGTCGACACACTCGCCGGATACGGCTTTGAGATTAAGACCGTCTCTGTTTATTCGACCTGGCGGGTGCACAAAAAGCTCATCGACACGTCGGTGGGTGTCGTTGTCAACGGTGAAGGAACGATTCACCACTCGGCAAAGCGTGGCCGCTCCTTGGTCGCTGTCGCGCCCTATTGCCAGTCCAAAGGCATTCCCGTGTTCTTGATCAACTCGGTCTGGCAAGACAACAGCGACGACATGGCCCAAGAGGCCGACAAGTTCCTGCTTCGCTACGTCCGGGAGTCTCGCTCCAA
>CAYXEM010000088.1:0-3699 GCA_964464045.1 uncultured Microbacteriaceae bacterium
GAAGAGCGGGCGATCTGGTGGCACGCCATCGACCATTTTGCATCCGAGACACAAGCCGTGCTGCTGTGTAGCACTCCCCCCGCTCGGGCGCTGAAACCTATGGGAGACACAACCACCATTGACCTTTCTGTGACTCGCGGTGCGGAGGTGGCTCGATGAGACTTTCTGTGCGCACTCTCCTGATTGGCATCCTGATGCCACTAGTCATCATCGGCTCGCTTCTTGGCATTGTCACCAGCGCGGATACTGCGCTTGAGCGCATTCCGGTGGCACTAGTCAATAACGATGAACTCATCACGGAAACAGACGATGCAGGCGAAGAAACATTCTTCTTTGCCTCAAAGCCACTTGTTACTGAATTAGTAAGTGGCGACACCTCAGTGGACTGGGTGATTACCGATACCGACAATGCGCAAGCGCTCTTGTCTACAGGCGAGGTCTATGCGGTGATTGAAATCCCCGACGACTTCTCACAGGCCGTCAAGACACTCGATAGTGCAGAGCCCACCCAGGCTAGGTTCACCATTTACACCGACCCCAGCCACAGCTACCTCGCCGGTGTACTTGCCGATCAATTAGGGGCGTCCATTTCCTCCACAATCAGCGACGAGTTTGGCAAAGAGGTCACCAAAGGCCTCTTCAGCGCAGTAGTCGACCTTGGAGATGGCATTAGCGAGGCAGCCGACGCTGCTGAAGAGGTTGCCGATGGCACGAGAGAGCTCGCAGACGGCGTCTCAGAGCTCGCCGATGGCACATCCGACCTGGCCGATGGCACCAAGAAGTTCTCTGATGGCTACGCCACCTTCGACGACGGGTTAGACACCTATCTGAGGGGCGTTCGAGACCTCGCTGATGGGCTGGAAACCTTTAACAAAGAAACGAAGTCCCTGCCTGACTTATCCACGGGAATTAGCCAATACACGGGCGGGGTATCCCAAGTAGCAACCGGCTTGAGCGGCCTTAACGACGCAGGTGTTTTCTCGGGCATCACGGGAACAACAGGGACAACCCTGCAAACCCTTATTGCCACACTCTCAGCATTGGGAACCAGCGGCACAACCCTGGCAACCCAAACAGACACGGCTATTGATGGCGTTCGCGACGGAATTGTGTCGGTAGACAAAGGTGCCGACGCCTTAGCTGAAGCAAGCTACGACCTAGAAGAGGGCTCCGATGAAATCCGCACGGGAGCAGCCGATCTCGCGAGCGGAACTAGTGAATTAAATGACGGCGTGAGTGACTTAAACGACGGTGTGATCGAACTCGCCGACGGCATGGATGAGTTCGCGAGCGGGCTTCGAGACGGAGCCACTGAATTTAGTGACCAAGGCCTCGAAGAACCAAGCGATTCAACGCTCGACACCCTGACCACTCCTGTGGCGTTTGACGAGCAAGACCGCACCGGAACCGTGGGGCTTGGCCCCACTATTGGCAGCGCACTCGTGCCAGTGGGCCTGTGGTTTGTGACCCTGATTTACTTCCTCAGCACTCAGGCCCCCTCAAGAAGGGTCCTCACCAGTACCGCATCAACGGCGGCGATTATTAGGCGAACAGTTGCTCCCATCGCCGTGGTCGCAGGCCTGCAAATTGTGATGGCAACCTTGTTGCTCCACGTTTTGGCGGGAGTTTCCTGGACTCTTATGGGATTAACGCTTGGTCTGATTGCCCTCGGAACACTGAGCTTCCATGCACTGCACTACGCAATCTGGATGTGGAAACCACAGGTTCTTGGAGCTTTGTCGATGACTCTTGCGGTGGTTCAGATTGTCACCTTGGGTCTTGTCCTACCTTCGGAGGTCCTCCCGCCGTTCTACCAAGTCCTCAGCGGAGCCACCCCTCTGGGCTGGCTGGCAGATGGCATGTTGGCATCGGTGTCTAGTGGCGATGGCACCAGGGTGAGCATGGCGATCATTGGCCTAGCGCTTGTCCTCGTCACTGCCCTGGTGATCGCACTCGTTGGCGTGGGCGCGAGAAGACGTCGAGCAATGCTCGATTACTTGGGACTAGCCGCTTAACCCACGCGGTGAAGCCAGACCACGCGCTCCTGGTCACCTGCATGCCTAAAGGGCTCTAATTCGTCGTCCCAGGCAGTACCGAGTGCAAGCCGCAACTCGCGCTGGACTTCCTCAAAATCGCCTTCGGCGATTTCCAGCGCGTAGTGAAGCCTCTCTTCAGAGACCGTGAGGTTTCCTGCAGCATCGGTCGCTGCAGAAAAGACACCGAGGTCTGGGGTGTGCATAAAGCGCATGCCATCCACGCCAGGTGCTGGCTCTTCGGTGGCCTCAAAGCGCAGGTGCTCCCAGCCACGAAGGGCGCTGGTGAGCTTGGCTCCAGTGCCTACCTCTCCATGCCAGGTGTATTCAGCTCGGAGAGTGCCAGGAAGCACGGGCTGTTCGCTCCAGTCCAAGGTGATGGGAACACCAAGTGCAGCGCCGAGCGCCCACTCAATGTGGGGCGCAAGCGCACGCGGCGCCGAATGCACAAAAAGCACACCAGATGTCATTGGTGCAACCATCGTCCCCTCCTATTTCTCTTGGTACGACTTCCCCATCGACCACGAAATAGGTGGAGCTTGTGCAGTTATTGGTAAAAGTGTGACAGAAAAACGCCAATAATCACAACTTTGTGATTATGAATTTCCTGAGAGTGCCGCTTACTCCGGGTGGAGCATTCCGCCAGACTTGGCCATCACGTTCTTCTCCCCCGCTTCAATTGCGAAGGGCAGGCGGTTATTAGCGGGCGGCAGTGGACAGTTGTATTGGTAGCTAAAGGCACACGGGGGCAATACTGCGTAGTTAAAGTCCAGGGTGATCGTGCCATCGGGGTTTGGTGCACAAAAGAGGAAGCGGCCCACACTGTAGGTGTCAACCCCGCTAGTGGCATCGGCGAAGACCAACTGAAGCGCTTTTCCTGCTTTGAAGGCACTGAGGCGATAGGTCTCTCCGCCGTATTCCAAGACGATGTCGCCCGGGACGACCTCGTCACGAGCTTCCCCGTCGTCTTTGAGGTGGTCAAAGCCCACGAGTGAGCCACCAGGGATTTCTTCCCAGCCTGCGCGGAAGACCATGTCGGGGTTGTAGTCATATCCGTCGACGTGAGAGAAGTTTTGGATGTCATCCGACTGGGTATCAAATATGCGAAGGCCATAGCCTTCTGCACCCGAGATGATGACGCCGACCGCGGTGTCAGAAAATCGGATCGTCGAGGGGTTTTCGTCGTCTTTGCCCCGGGCGATTGCCTCACCGTCTACTACTTCGCCATCTACTAACACGCCCTCATCGGCGTGTGCTTTCACGACTAAACCAGAACCGCCATCGGTTCGTGGGGCCCAAATGCCCTTGGCTGCCCAGACGGGCCCTTCGTCAGTAACCCAGTGGGTGTTCACCAGGGCGAGGAAGCCTTGTGGGCTTGTGGCAGCCTCTTCGCGACGGGACCTAAAGGTTGCTAAACGCTCGGCGGCTTCACTGCTCACGGACTTACTCCCCCACAATCGAAATGCTCGCCTTAGCGTATGCGACCTGTAGGGCATCCGGCCTCGTGGCACGCGGGAAGTGTGGGGTTAGACCTTCTTACCGTCTCGGGTATAGGTCGCCCAGTCACCTGTTTGCTCGCCCTTGTTAAACGCACCTGTTCTCATCAGCGAGCCATCTCTGCGATACCACTGCCATTTACCGTGCATGTGACCGTCTCGGTATTTAC
>CAYXEM010000089.1:0-3649 GCA_964464045.1 uncultured Microbacteriaceae bacterium
CGTAGGCGCGACCCAGACCCCGAGCGGCGCCCGTGACAATGGCAACTTTGCCGGTGAGCTGCATCTATGGGCTCACGCTGGCTTGTTGCTGGTCGTTGCCACGGTGAGAGAGTTTGCGCTGCTCACCACTCATGGCTCGCCATGACGCCGCTGAATGCCCAGCAGGCTAAAGAAGCTGATACCCAGCGCTAGCAAGATCAGGTGCCATCCTCTGAGCCCCGGAACAGGTAGCACTGGCGGGGGATCAGTGACGGTAATAGTCGCCTGTTCCGTGGGGCAACTACTGTTTAAATTGCAGACGCCATCTTCAGCGCTATAGATCAGCGTGACGGTGCCTGAAGTCGCGGGTGCGTAGAAGGTGAAGCTTCCGTCTAGAGCGAGGTTAATACTGCCGGCCGAGATGGACACCAAGGTGGCCGAGAGTAACTGGCCGTCGGGGTCACTGTCGTTGCCCAATACTCCCTCCGCAGTTGAGACCTGCAATGTTTTGCCTGCCTCTACGGAGTAACTATTAGGGCTCGTAGTGGGGTTTTGGTTCTGAGCCGGTGCTTGATTGATCGTCACGGTGGCTGGGTTGGATGCTTCGTCCGCACCGTCCGTCGCATAATAGGTAAACGTGTCTGAGGTGCTAAAGGTCGCCCCAGGAATATAGGTAAAGCTGCCGTCGCTATTGAGTTGTAGCGTCCCCTTCGCAGGCGCTGTCCCGACCCGCGTGACCCGCAACGGGCGCCCTTCGGGGTCGATATCATTAGCAAGAACGCCTCGGGCAGCGTTGACAGTCAGCGTTTGCGTGCTTTGGGTGTAGTACGTGTCATTGCCCAAAATCGGCGGTGTATTCACGGTGCTTACCGCGATACTCACGTTGGTGACATTGCCGCGTTCTTTGCCGTCCATTGGCCAGTACGTAAAGGTATCGGTACCCGCAAACCCGCTGGCTGGCCGGTAGTTGAAGGATCCATCCGAGTTCAAAGACAGTGCGCCATTCGTGGGATAACTGGCGAGTAGCGCAATCATCGGATCACCGTCGATGTCGAGGTCGTTGGATAGCACGCCCACGCTCCCCGGTACCCTCAGCTCTTTATTTTGCAGGGCTGAGTAATTATCAACCGCCCCAAGCGGCGCGTGGTTTACACGGTTGATGACGAGAGTGACGGTTACCTCGTTGCCCAGCCCGCTTTCAGATGGTGAAGTCCCCGGGACGGGTGCGCCGTCAAATGGGCGATAGGAGAAACTATCTACGACGGGGCTCAGTCCGTTGTGCTGGTAGGTGAAGCTACCATCGAGCCGCATTTGTAATGTGCCGTGGGATGGTCCTGAGGTGAGTTGCACATAGAGCGTATTGCTATCTGTGTCACGGTCGTTGGATAGCAGTCCCGAGGCCTGACCTACGGTCAGCAAGCCTCCCTGCGCCACAGAGTATGTGTCGGGTTGCGCTACGGGGGAGTCGTTCTCGGCGTGCACCAAGATTTTTACGGTAGCCGTATTGCCAAATTCAAGGCCGTCATAGGCTTTATACGTAAATTGGTCAGTGCCATTGAAATTTGCGTTGGGCCGGTATTGGAAGTCGCCGTGTTGACCGTCCAGATGCAGGTTACCCGAGCTCGGCCCACTGACCAGCGAAACTGTCAGCGTGTTGTTTTCAACATCGTGATCGTTATCGAGGATGTTGGATAGCCCGGCCGATGCCGCAATCGTCAACAGTCCATCCTCAGCGACGGTATAGAGATCATCATTGGAGACTGGAGCATCGTTGGAGGCCGTCACGGTAATACGGACCGTGCCGTAGGCTACGTGGGCAGTGCCATCGGTTAGCACGTATTGAAAGCTGTCGGCGCCATTAAAATCGGGATCCGGCCGATAAGTAAAACTCCCGTCATCGTTGAGCGCAACCAGGGTGCCGTTGGTCGGCATGGCCGGGGTATAACCTTGATGACCATGGTCCACATTCAAGTGATCCCCGTCGGGGTCCGTGTCGTTAATCAGTATGCCGGGCGCGGGTACATTAAGCGTGCCGTCTTCCCCGATATGGTAGAGGTCATCATGTACGACCGGATCATCATTCACTGCGCGAACCGTAATCGAGACGGTTTGCGTGTTGGATAGCAAATCACCATCAGAGGCTTTATAGGTGAAGGAGTCGGTGCCATTGAAGTTAGCATTGGGAGTGTAGCTAAAGGATCCATCCGCCTGACCTGACAGGGTCCCATTTGCCGGCGTCGAGAACGCCGTGGCCGTGAGCGCGGTACCCTCTGGGTCCAAGTCATTGCGGAGGACGCCATTAGCCGCAGATACCGTCAGTATCCGATCTTCATTAATTGTGTAGCCATCTGGATTGCCAAGGGGAGCGTCGTTTATGGGGTCCACGCGCAATGTCACGGTGACTGCATTGGTAGCATCAGCAACCCCGTCATTTGGCTTGTAGGTAAAGCTGTCGTTGCCGTTGTAATTCGCTGTGGGCGTATAAGTAAAAGCGCCTGTCCGATCTAATGCCAAAGTGCCGTTAGAGACATTTGTGACCAGCACCGCAGTCAGATGATCGCCATCTAGATCGATATCGTTGTCTAAAACGCCAGCTGTAACCATGAGCACGCCATCTTCAGCGATATGGTAGTGATCGGGTTGGCCCGTTGGCAGGTCATTAACCGCAGTGATGGTGACGTTGACTGTAGCCGCAGCTGAGATGCCGTCGGTATCGGAGACGGTGTACTGAAAGCTATCTGCGCCATTGGCATTAGCATTGGGGGTATAGGTGAACGCGCCGGTAGTGGTATTGTCAAAAGCTGCTGTGCCTTTGCTGCCGTTCGAGGTAAAAGCGAATGTCAGGGCGTCTCCGTCGACTTCAGAGCCCTTGGCGTAGCTGGATACTGTCGTGTCCTCCGGTGTCGTAAGCGGTGGCGAGGAAGTAGCAGATTCAAAAATCGCGCCGCCCACCAGGGTGCCATTCTTACCCCCGACCGCATCGTTTATCACGGTGCCGCTACCCTCATCTAAGGGGTAGTAGTGCAGTAAGCCGGTTGTGTTGTCGAGATTACGAAATCGGTAATCATTAATTTGTTGTTGGGTTCGGGCGACGCTCCAAATCCGCACTTCGTCAAAATTGGCGTTATAGAAGTTGTCGACCTTGCCGAAACGTAAGGTGTTAGTGGTCTTATAGTCGCCATTGGGCGGTGCCGTTCTCGTTTGTATCTGCTTGCCATTGCGGTAGTAGTACATCGTCGTGCCGCTCTTTACCCAAGCAAGATGCACCCATTCGTTGGCATTTTGAAAAACGTTAGAGATGTTGACGTTGAATCGTTTGCCACTTGAATCGTACATGTCGCAATGCCAAACACCTCCGTTCTGCCACATGCTGGGCGCCCGACTTGTAATGTCGCTCGTTGGCTGGTCACCAAAAAAACCACGCCAGCCTCCATTGAGGTCGACGGGCTTTACCCAGAATTCGATCGTGAAGTCGCCCGTGGGGCCGTTGTAGTTATTGATCTGTGCGTAGTCATCGACGCCGTCAAATTTGAGTGAGTACCCAAAGCCGGCAACGGGCACGTTTTGCGCTAACGTCGACATCGAAGGCCAGCTCAACGCCATGGCACACAGGATCGCACACGATATTCGGGTAATTTGCATTTCGTTATCTACTGCAACTGACTACATC
>CAYXEM010000090.1:0-3594 GCA_964464045.1 uncultured Microbacteriaceae bacterium
TGACGTCGCCGAATACGCAGCGCTCAAGAGCGTCTTTGGTGAGCGCGTCCACGACATTCCTGTCTCTGCCACGAAGGCATCTACTGGTCACCTACTCGGTGGAACAGGCGCCCTTGAGGCGATGTTCACGGTGCTTGCCCTTCACGAGCGCACCGCTCCCCCCACCATCAACTTGGATAACCAAGACCCAGCCATTCCGCTGAACGTGGTGACTGAGCCGACGAAACTCCCAGACGGCAAACTGCTGGCCATCTCGAACTCCTTCGGCTTCGGCGGTCACAACGCCGTGGTGGCCTTTAGAACCGTCTAAAACTGCTCGCTCGCTAAGAGCTGGCTGTGAGTTGTCCCCGAAACTGACCATTTGGTCAGGAATCGGGCTTCGACTGACTTACGCTCGACGTTGTGTCTCATCACGACCAGATTCTCCAGACCGCCCTCCAGCGCTTCGCGCACCAGGGAATCGCGGCGACCTCTATCCAGGATGTCGCCGACCACGCGGGAGTATCTAAAGCGTCGGTGTTGTATCACTTCAGCTCCAAAGAACACCTTGTTGACGAAGTCCTCTCCCCTGCTCTTGCCGCCCTCGAGGCCTTCCTGAGCGAACACAAGGGCCTCGCTGATGCCAAGAGTCGCTCACACTTTGTTGATGCATTTGTGAACTTCCTGCTCGACCACCGCCTGGCCTCCCACATTGTGGTGACACACCCCTACCTCGCCGGGAGCATTTCCAGCCTGGCTCGAGCAAACCAACTCATGGTGGAGCTCTCCGACGCCGTGAGTGTGGCAGAACTTGGCGAGACCGAGCGGCTGCGCTTTGGTGTTGCCGTCTCGGGCGCGACCTACGCACTAGTTAGCGCAGGGATTCTGGGAGTTGACAACCTCACCAACGACGAGCTTCGACCACTCCTCAAGAGTGTGCTTCGACAAATGACATCTCTCGACTAACGACAGAAAAGACCTAAACCCTCTCATGGCAACATTCCTCTATCGCCTCGGCGCCTCAAGCTTCCGGCATGCAAAAGCTGTGCTCGCCATCTGGCTCCTTGCGCTCATTGGCATCGGCAGCGCGGGCGTGTTCTTTGGCGGACACCTGCAACAGGAATTCCGCATTCCCGGAAGTGAATCCCAGCAGGCCTTCGATCGTCTCGAAGCCGTATTCCCAAGCTTTGCCGGCTCCTCCGCCCAGGCAGTGCTTGTTGCCCCAGAAGGCGAGAGGCTCGATAGCCAAGAAAACAAGACGCTCATTGCCCGGCTCACCAACTCGTTCAAATCAAGCACAGGCATCGATAGGGCGACCAGTCCCTTTGACGAATACGCCGGCAATGCAATCACCGACGACGGCAGGTATGCCTACATCTCACTCCAATACGAGATGACCTCTGAGCAAGTCACCGACGAGATGCTCGCGGAACTTGTCTCGAAAGCAGACATGTTGGACGGCACTAGCGTGCGCCTTGAATTTGGCGGGGCAGTATTTCAAGATCAGGAGGTTGGCCTGACCATCACCGAGGTATTTGGTCTGGTCTTTGCCGCTCTCGTGCTCATCATTGCCTTCCGCTCGCTTCGCCCCTCCTGGATGCCGCTCGTGAGCGCAATTATCGGTGTCGGCATCGCAGTGGGCATTTTGCTGCTGATTGGACGCGTGGTCACCGTATCGACCTCCGCGCCACTGCTTGCGGTGATGCTGGGGTTGGCTGTGGGAATTGACTACTCGCTGTTCATTCTTTCCAGACACCGCACCCAACTCGCAGCAGGAGATGACATTCAAGCCTCTGCCGCAAAAGCAGTGGGCACCGCCGGTAACGCCGTGGTGTTTGCGGGAGTCACCGTCATCATCGCGCTGCTTGGCCTCTACCTCGTCGGAATTCCTTTCCTCTCCGTCATGGGTCTAGGTGCTGCGATCGCTGTACTTATCGCCATCGTGGCCGCAATCACGCTGCTCCCTGCCTTTTTGGCATTGGCGGGTGAATCGCTTCGACCAAAGCCGGGCTCGCAAGCAGCCAAGATTGCAGCACTCTCACCCGAGCACCCCTCGATGGGTCGCCGCTGGGTGCGCTTAGTGGCTAAACGCCCGGTTATCTTTGCCCTCATCGCAGCGCTGGGCCTCGGCGGACTGGCACTTCCTGCACTCGATCTGGATCTCAACCTTCCCGGGGGTGGACAACAACCCGTTGATTCCACCCAACGCAAGGCCTACGACCTCATCAGTGAAGGCTTTGGGCCGGGCTACAACGGCCCCCTTCTGATTTCAGTCGACATCACCGGCACCAACGACGTCATGGATGCACTCGATGTCGTGCGAGATGAATTAGCGCTGATTCCAGGCGTGGAGTACGTGAGCGACGGCTTCCCCTCCCCCGCACTCGACACGGGAATCATTCAAGTCGTCCCCACCACAGCCCCCGACTCAATCGACACTAAGCAATTAGTGCAGCGCATCCGCGATGAGGCCCCACGAATTGCGGACATCTATGGAACACCCTTAGCGGTGACGGGTTATACGGCCATTGGGGTGGACGTGTCTGAGCGCATCCAATCAGCACTCGTTCCCTTTGGAATCGTTGTCGTCGGCCTGTCCATCGTGTTGTTGTTGATGGTCTTCCGATCAATACTCGTTCCACTCACTGCCGCACTCGGGTTCTTACTCTCTGTCACCGCCGGCTTTGGCGTCGTGGTGGCGATATTCCAGTGGGGGTATGGCGCAGATCTCCTCCACGTCACCCCAGGCCCGATCTTGAGCTTCATGCCGATCATTTTGATGGCCGTGCTCTTTGGTCTTGCCATGGACTACCAAGTCTTCTTGGTCTCTGGAATGCGCGAGCAATACGTCCACACCGGAAACTGGCGCGTCGGAGTAGAAGAAGGCTTTAGACAAGGAGCACGCGTTGTCACCGCAGCAGCTCTGATTATGTTCTTCGTCTTCTTCGCATTCGTCCCTGAAGGCTCCGACATCATGAAACCCATCGCCCTGGGGCTTGCAGCAGGTATCGCCTTTGATGCATTTATTGTCCGAATGATGCTGATTCCCGCCCTCATGGTGGTGTTTAAGAAGTCGGCATGGTGGCTCCCGCGCGGTCTCGATAACACCGTCCCGCACGCCGATGTCGAAGGTGAAGCTCTCCAGCACAGTCTCACGGCACAGCAGTGGGCTACCAGGAGCGCCCATCTCGCTCTCCACGGCGACTACCTGGTCGTGGGTGAGCAGGACGGCGAGATCGAACCAGTCACCTTCGAGCTGGCCGTGGGCGGCCGCGCACACCTCGTCGCAGAACCCCATGTGGCAAGCTCCTTCGCCGCGACAGTGAGTGGCTATGTGCCTGCGAAATCAGGAGCACTCCACGTACTAGGACACGCACTGCCGAGCGAAGCGCCAGCGGTAAGAAAGCTGGTGTCGGTGTGGAGCAGGACCGACGAGGACGCTCTTACGCCTTTGGGCGAGAGCATTCGCACCAGATTGAGCTGGTCACCCTTTGTCACCACACGCTCTCGCGGTGATCTGAATCGTCAGGTAGACACAGTGATCCGACGCATCAATGCACTCTCCAACGAGATAGTCAGTACAGGTGCGACCCCACTGGACAAGTCGTCATTGCC
>CAYXEM010000091.1:0-3453 GCA_964464045.1 uncultured Microbacteriaceae bacterium
GATGGAGCGCCTCGAGCAGCCTCACCACTGCGGTCTGGTAGCTCACGTCCATCTGTGTGGGCGAGAGCGTCACGACCAGGATGAACACTGTGTAGGCCACGAGGACAACAAGCCCAAACACCATTCGCATCCCGCTGCGACCTGGTGCGCGCTCAGTAACAGCCATATAGCTCACCCCACTTTCAACCTTTCCTGAGCGTAGTGGCCACGCCATAGTGCCCGCTGGCACGTGAAAAGAGGGGGCCCGAAGGCCCCCTCTTCCGCGGGATAGGAGGTTAGACCCGCTCGCCCTCGAGGGCGTATCCCTCTTCACCGTGAACGATGGTGTCAATACCTGCCACCTCGTCTTCGTTGGTGATTCGGAATCCCATGGTCTTGTCGATCGCGAAGCCCAGCACAAGAGCGACGATGAACGAGTAGAGCATGACTCCGAAGGCGGCGATGGTCTGAACAATCAGCTGACCAGCACCCTCACCACCGGTGAACATTCCGGTTCCGGTTGCGAAGAATCCTAGGTAAAGGGTTCCGATCACACCGGCGACGAGGTGGATGCCCACGACGTCAAGGGAGTCGTCATAGCCGAGCTTGAACTTCAGCTCCACAGCCAAAGCGGCCACAACACCGGCAACGACACCGAGGATTACTGCGTGAGTTGGGGTGAGGTTTGCACAAGCTGGGGTGATGGCAACAAGACCGCTCACAGCACCGGATGCTGCACCCACAGAGGTGGGCTTTCCATCCTTGAGCTTCTCCACGACCAACCATCCGAGAATGGCAGCTGCGGTAGCAACCAGGGTGTTGATGGAGATTAGGCCGACAAGTGCCATGTCGTTGAGGAACTCAGCACCAGCGTTGAAGCCGAACCAGCCGAACCACAGGATCGCTGCACCGAGCATGACCAGTGGAACGTTGTGAGGCTTGTGTGCGCCCTTTTCGAACACGACACGGCGACCAAGAACCAGAGCGAGTGCGAGAGCTGCGGCACCTGCGTTGATGTGAACGGCAGTACCACCGGCGTAGTCGATGACGCTAGGCAGGCCGAGCGCGTCGCCGAGGCCCATGATCCATCCGCCACCCCAGACCCATGCGGCTACTGGGAAGTAGACGAGAGTTGACCAGAGAGCAGTGAACACCATCCACGAGCCAAACTTGGCGCGGTCAGCAATTGCACCCGAGATCAGTGCGGTAGTGATGATGGCGAAGGTTGCACCAAACGCTGCACCAATCAGCGACTCGTTGTCGGTAGCGATTCCACCAAGACCAAAGTCACCCAGTGGGTTTCCTGCGAAGTCCCATGTCGAGCCAACAGCCGACATGTTGAAGCCGTAGAGCACCCAGAGCACAGCGACAAGCGCCAGCGATCCGAAGCTCATCATCATCATGCTGACGACGCTCTTGGCTTTCACCAATCCGCCGTAGAAGAAGGCAACACCAGGCGTCATCAGCAGCACCAGTGCGGTGGCGGTGACGGCCCAGGTCAATTCGCCTGTATCCATTGTTCCCCCTATTTATTCGTTTGGGATGGAGCACCTTCGATAGCGATGCCCACAAGTGCTCCCAGTGTGTGGAGGCGACGTTTCATAAACCCTCAGTCGGGGTTACAGACATGTTTCGAAACGAGCTGTTGGGTTAAGAGTTTGTTTCTGGGGCCTGGAACTGGTCTGGGATTCCATCCCGGTTTCGATCAGCCGCTTCTTCGCGCAGTTGTGCGCGGTAGCGGCGATTACGTGAGGCAAGCAGGAGCGCCGCCAACACGGCAGCTCCCAGGCTTCCGAACAAGATTCCAATCTTTGCTTCGTTGCCGAGCATGGACTCTTGGCCGAAGCTCAACTCCCCAATCAGCAAAGACACGGTAAATCCGATTCCGGCGAGCAGAGCGACTCCTACGAAGTCGATCCACTTTGCACCCTTGGGAAGGTTCACCCCGGGCAACAGTGTCACAATCCTGGTCGCGAGCGTCACACCAACGGTCTTGCCCACAATCAACGCCACGATCACGGCGAGGGTGACATTGTCAGTAAGCAGTGCGACAAACTCAGACGGCGATCCAAGGCTCACTCCTGCAGCAAAGAACGCAAAGAGCGGAACGGCAATACCCGCACTAATCGGCCGGAATCGGTGTTCGAAGATTTCTGCCAGGGACTCCCCGTGGCCTTCTGCCAATTCACCCGGATCATTTTTCGATGGCTTGACCGGGATGGTGAGTGCGAGAAGGACTCCCGCGATAGTGGCGTGGACACCGGTGGAATACATAAACACCCAGACCACGATCCCAATCGGGAACAGGAAAATCCACGCAGCACCGGGGCGCAGTTTAAACAGCTGGCTGTAGCGCTGAGCGATGAAGCCAAAGACCGCTAGACCCACCGCCACACCCACCATGGGAAGCCAGTTGATTTGTTCGGTATAGAACACCGCAATGATCGTGATACCAATGAGGTCGTCGACTACCGCCAGGGTCAGCAGGAATGTACGAAGCGCGAGAGGCAGCGACGTTCCCACCACGGCAAGCACCGCCAAGGCAAACGCGATGTCCGTGGCAATAGGAATGGCCCAGCCGCGCGCGGCACCTTCCACCCCTTGAGTGAGCCACAAGTACATGAACGCGGGGACAATCACTCCACCGATCGCGGCGACAACGGGCACGAGAGCGTTCTTAGGGTTGGACAACTCCCCCGCGATAAATTCACGCTTGAGCTCCAGCCCTACGAGGAAGAAAAACACAGCCAAGAATCCATCGGCGGTGAGGTGGCCGACTGAAATCTTTCCACCCCAGTCACCAATCGAGAACGACACATAGGCGTCACGCAATCCGAAATACCAGTCGGCAAGCGGGCTGTTTGCGGCGATCAGGGCCAAGGCGGCGGCAGCCAAAATGATTGCACCACCAATTGTTTCTTGGCGGAGGATGCGCTCAATCCAGAGCGACTCCAAGTAACGCTCTCTGCCAAGCCCTCTGGGCACAGTGGTCTGATCGGCCACGTTTCGTCCTTCCACGCGTGAATTGCCAGTGTAGAGGGGCAAGCCGAATAAGCCCTGGAGGCTAGTCGACCATCCGAGACAGCGCGATCATGCGAGACACTGCACGCAAATATTTCTTGCGATAACCACCGGCGAGCATTGCTTCGTCGAAGATTTCGTCCAAGGGCACACCACTGGACGCGATGGCCACCTGCTGGTCGTAGAGGCGGTCGACGAGTGCGACCAGTCGAAGCGCTTGAGCCTGGTCGTGGAGTTGGTGCACGTCGTCGACGATGATCGTACGGAGCCCCTCGACCAGGCCAACAAAGCGGCTGGGATGGATTGTTGCCAGGTGGTTGATGATCTCGCCAAAGCGATCCCGGGTGACGTCGCCGCCCGCGGAGGCCGCCAAGTCGTCGAGCTCTGCTGCGCTAAAGCTGGTGGCGTGACCTTCGAAGTCACGTCGGCGGTAGTCCTCACCCTCAATACGAA
>CAYXEM010000092.1:0-3437 GCA_964464045.1 uncultured Microbacteriaceae bacterium
TCAACCAGACCGATTTGATCTACTTCGCGGGGGACGACGGAATGGCGTTGCCAGAGATGGCAATTGGTGGAGTGGGACTCATCAGTGTCACGGCCAATATTGCTCCCGGTGCCTACCGGATCATGGTGGACGCGGTGAACCGCGGATCGTTGCCTGAAGCCACCGAGCAGCACAAGTTGCTGGAACCCCTGGTGCGCGCCACAATGACCCACGTTCCAGGAACTGTGGCCACCAAATACATCCTCCACGGACTTGGTCAAATTGGTTCGCCACGCGTGCGTTTGCCGCTGGTGGGACCAGAAGACGACCAAGCCGCGAAGATTGAAGCCGACATCGATGCCGTAGGCATCATTCCTGGTGTGGACTTCTCTAACTTCCGCCCCGACCGAAATGCAGCTGCCGGTGGTGCGCTGCCGAAGGTTGCCGGCACTACCCGCTAACCCAAAGGATTTACGTGGCGTCTCCGCTCACACAACCCCCCGTCCTCGACCCCGGCACTCTTCGCATAGTCCCCCTCGGAGGGCTTGGCGAAATCGGACGCAACATGAGTGTGTTCGAGATGGAGGGCAAGCTCCTCATCGTCGACTGTGGTGTGCTCTTCCCAGAGGAACACCAGCCAGGCGTCGACTTGATCCTGCCCGACTTTGGCCCAATCCGAGACCGTCTTGATGACGTATTGGCCATTGTCTTGACCCACGGTCACGAAGACCACATTGGGGCGGTTCCGTATCTGTTGAAGATGCGAGACGACATTCCTATCGTCGGCTCGACTCTCACCATTGCCCTGATTGAGGCGAAACTGACCGAGCACAAGATCACTCCCTACACCCTCACGGTGGAAGAGGGGGGCCGCGAGAAGTTTGGCCCCTTCGACGTGGAATTCCTCGCCGTCAACCACTCGATCCCAGATGCCCTCGCGTTGTTTATTCGCACCGAAGCGGGAACGGTGCTGCACACCGGGGACTTCAAGATGGACCAGCTGCCCCTCGATGGCAGGCTGACCGACCTCCGTGGCTTTGCCAGGGTCGGCGCTGAAGGCGTCGACGTGTTCATGACCGACTCGACGAACGCCGACGTGCCAGGATTCACCCCGCACGAGCGCGACATTGGTCCGGTACTGGACCAGGTAGTCCACCGCGCCACCAGGCGAGTAATTGTCGCGAGTTTTGCCTCACACGTCCACCGCGTGCAACAAGTCATTGATGCAGCCGTGGCGAACCACCGCCGTGTGGCACTGGTGGGTCGCTCGATGGTGCGCAACATGGGTATCGCCAAAGAGCTTGGATATCTCAGGGTTCCAGAGGGCGTCTTCATCGATGCGAAGAAGGCTGTCGATCTTCCCGATGACCAGGTGGTCTATATGACGACGGGAAGCCAGGGAGAGCCGATGGCGGGTCTGTCTCGTATGGCAAACCGCGAACACCCCACGATTGAAATCGGCGAAGGCGACACCGTAATTTTGGCCTCAAGCCTCATCCCCGGGAACGAAAACGCGGTGTACCGGGTAATCAACGGGTTGATTGATTTGGGCGCCAACGTGGTGCACAAGGGAAACGCCAAAGTTCACGTCTCTGGTCACGCCGCGGCAGGCGAGCTTCTCTACGCCTACAACCTCGTCAAACCCACCCACGTGATGCCGATCCACGGTGAAGCGCGCCACCTTCGAGCAAACGCCCAAGTGGCCATCGACTCTGGTGTGCCCCACACCAATGCCCTGGTGGGAGAAAACGGCACCGTCGTCGACGTGACGGACGGATATGCCCGGATCACCGGCCAGCTTGATATTGGCTATGTCTACGTCGATGGCTCAACTGTCGGCGAAATCACCGAAGCAGACTTGAAAGACCGCCGCATCCTCGCCGAAGAGGGATTCATCTCGATCTTCTTAGCCATCGACGCACAGACGGGAAAGATCATCGTCGGCCCAGAAATTCACGCCCGAGGTTTTGCCCCGGATGACTCGGTGTTTGATGATGTGCGCCCCGACATCGTAAAAGCCCTCGAAGAGGCTGCGGCAAACGGCACCAGAGACACCCATCAGTTCTCTCAGGTGGTCAGGCGCGTAGTCGGCCGCTGGGTCAACACCCGGCACCGACGCCGTCCGATGATTGTTCCCATCGTCATCGAGGCATAACTGCCCGCAATTTAACGGGTGCGTGTCCCTAAGCAGTGGGGATGGGGCACCCCGTTAGCGTGGAATCTATGGCCACACGAGGCTCCTCCTCACGCGTGCCCGCCAATAATCGCGGGTCGAGCGGACGTGTCCCCAAAAACGCTCCGCAGCAGCTTCCGGTGACCAAGAAAATTGCCCGGCAGCCCAGAAACTCCCCCGCCGTTCCCGTGACGACCCCCTACGAGTCGAGGCTCAATAAGGTCCTGCTCGCTATGGCTCACGCGGTGGGTTCGGTATTTCGACTCTTTAGCGATGACCCGGTTCACCCCGATGATCGCCGAGACGGCTTCCCCTTTGTCCTATTCCTTCTCGCCGTAGGAGGAATCGTCATTGAATGGTTCAACTACGGCGTGGGCTGGGCGAATTGGTTGTCGCTTCACACCATTGACTCGGTGGTGGGGCGTGTGTCCTTTGCCCTACCCGTCATCTTCTTGATTTATGCGACTTGGTTGTTTAGACACCCCACCAAAACCAGTGACAACACCCGCATTGGAGTGGGGGTCGCCCTGCTGCTGGTCACCGTCAGCGGCATGAGCCACCTGGTTGTGGGCCGTCCCGTTCCGGGAGAGGCAAGCCTCGAGCAACTTGCGATTGCGGGAGGATTCCTCGGCTGGGCGGTAGCAGAATCACTGGCTTTCTTAGGGGCGGGAACGCTGTGGCTTGCCTGGCCAGTACTCATCGTTTTCCTCGCGGGCACCATCTTGATCATCTCCAAAACGCCGCCCGCGCAAATTGGCTCCAGGCTCCTGCTTGCCTATTCCTACCTCTTTGGCTCAAGCCCGGATGAGGTCGCTGCTAAGTGGAGTGAGCGAAAAGACAACTGGATGGCCAAGCGCCAATCAGGCACTGCCTACGCCGATGACGAGGTCGAATACGCCGACATCGATGATCTGGCCCAGACCATGCCGGTGGAGCCCGTCGACGAGAGTCTTCCCTGGTGGAAGCGGGGCAAAAAAGCCGAAGTGGCACTGGATGACACTCAGCCACTGGATGAGCCAGTCGCCGATTCGGGTGTGATGGGGGCGCTGAATTTGGCGGAGAGTGTCGTCGCGTCTCATCACAGCGACGATGTGTCGGTGGGACTTGAACCAGACGGTGAAGCAGAAGCTCCGAAGAAGCCAACGCAAAAGCCCAACACCCCCTACAAGCTCCCTGCTCTCGCCCTGTTGAAGGCAGGAAGCCAGGCGAAGGCGAAAACCAGCGTCAACGACACTGTGGTGAAAGCGCTCGAGCACGTCTTCGAACAATTCGAAGTAAACGCCGC
>CAYXEM010000093.1:0-3388 GCA_964464045.1 uncultured Microbacteriaceae bacterium
AGCGAGCGCGGAAATGACCGAGTGATGACCGACTCCATCACCTCGGTGACGAAGGTCGAGGGCGGCTACCGATTCGACGGCGAAAAAATCTTCACCTCTCTCTCTCCCGCCTGGACAAAGCTTGGCCTGTTGGGGCGAATGGGTGACCAGATCGTCCACGGCTTTGTTGATCGTGAAGCTCCGGGCATCAGCATCATCGAAGACTGGGACACCTTAGGAATGAGGGCAACCCAAAGCCACACCACGAAACTTGATGGGGTGGTTGTGCCAGACGATCAGGTCTCACGCATTGTTTCCGTGGGGGACACAAGTGATGCGTTTATCCAGGCGATCTATAAGAACTTCTTGCTTCTCGTGTCTGCGGTCTATGTGGGTATTTCGCAGCGCGCGCTCGAGTTGGCTGTTGACGCGGTGTCGTCCAGGAAGTCTCTTGCGAGAGAGGGTCAGGCCTATGCCACGGATCCCGATATTCGGTGGCAAATTGCCGACATGGCGATGATGGTCGATGGGTTAGACGCACCACTGACCAGCTTGGCCGCTGATGTTGATGCAGGGGTTGACCACGGTGCGCGGTGGTTCAGATTGCTCTCGGGGGTTAAGCACCGATCGGTTGAAGCTGCCCGCGTTGTGGTTGACCAGTCACTTCGCCTGCATGGTGGAAGTGGCTACAAAGCCTCTAGTGAAATCTCTCGCCTTCAGCGAGATGTGTTGGCCGGGGTCTATCACCCCAGCGACACCGAATCGGTCCACAAGACGGTTGCCTTCGACCTGCTGGGCCCTCTCGATTAAGGATCTTTAATGGCGGCTACACCAAAGAGAACAGACGAGATCTTCGTGGACTCTTTTGGAGTCACCATTCATTACCACCGCTGGTCACCCAAGGGCACACCCAAAGGCGTCATCCAACTCGCTCATGGTTTAGGCGAACACGCGCTTCGCTATGACGCATTGGTGCGAGACCTCGTTGCCGCAGGGTTTGAAGTCTTCGCGGATGAACACCGCGGCCACGGTGCCACAGGTCTTGAACAGTGGGAGGGTGATTATTCGAAACTGGGCCGACTGGGCCCTGGTGGGCTTCGGGCAACCATTCGAAACCTCGAAGAGCTTCGCGACGTAATCCACGCTGAGCGGCCAGGCCTCCCGGTGGTGTTCCTGGGTCACAGCTGGGGATCGCTGATGGGACAAATTCTTCTCAACAACGGCTTCGCCAAGCGCTTGGAGGCAGTGGTGTTGACCGGGTCCACCTACCGCACACCGTTGTATATGAACGCAGGTGATCTCAACGCCAAGCACAAGCATCTGGGTGACACCGGTGCGGAGTGGTTAAGCCGCGATCAGGGAGTGTGGGACGCCTGGGTGGATGATGAGCTGACCTTTGCGGCCAACACCCTGAAGCTCTTTGGCCCTCTCGACGCAGCGCGCCTCATTGGTTTGCCCAAGAAATCGCCACTCACTCTTCCGATGTTGCTCATGGTCGGATCTGATGACTCGTTGGGTGGAGAGCGCGGAGTGCGCCGCCTGGAGAAGGCTTATCGAGAGCGCGCAGGAGTGAGCGACCTCGAGGTGAAGGTCTACGAGGACGCTCGTCACGAAGTGTTCAATGAGATCAACCGCGACGAGGTCGTGGCAGATTTGATCACTTGGCTCGAGCGAGTGGTATCCAGATAACCGGCTTAGGCTTAATTCGTGCATGCAAAATACAAAGTTCCGGGCGGGAAGCTCGTCGTCGTTGACGTCGAGACTGCTGGCGGAGCAATCAGCGAGGCACGCGTGGCGGGGGACTTCTTTTTAGAACCCGACGAAGCCTTAGACGACATCAATAAGGCGCTGATTGGACTCTCCGTCGAATCCAGCCACGAACATATTGAGCACGCTGTCCAAAACGCTCTTCCCGAAGGCGCCACCCTTCTGGGATTTGACGCGGGAAGCGTAGCCACGGTGGTGCGTCGGGCGCTCAGTAACGCAAAAAGCTTTTCTGATTACGACTGGAGCTACATCGCACCAGAACCCCTCGAGCCGCTTCAACAGATGGCCCTCGACCAAGTGCTTACCGAACAGGTGGGAGCAGGCGAGCGCGGACCAACCCTTCGCATTTGGGAATGGGCGAAGCCTGCGGTGGTGATTGGAAGTTTCCAGTCGCTCAAAAACGAAGTCGACATGGACAACGCCCAGAAATATGGCTTAGAAGTCACCCGCCGCATCAGCGGTGGAGGGGCCATGTTTATGGAGCTCGGAACAGCGATCACCTATTCGCTCTATGCCCCTTCAGACTTGGTCAGTGGAATGAGCTTCCAAGACTCCTATGCCTTCCTCGATGACTGGGTCATTCAAGCCCTCCAAGGCTTGGGGATTGACGCCCACTACCGCCCACTTAATGACATTCACTCGTCGACGGGGAAAATTGGTGGTGCCGCACAAAAGCGTTTGGGTAGTGGAGCAGTGTTGCACCACGTCACCATGGCCTACGACATGGACGGCGACCGGATGGTCGAGGTACTTCGTATTGGCCGCGAGAAGATCAGCGACAAAGGTGTGGCCTCCGCGAATAAAAGAGTCGACCCTCTCCGCTGTCATACCGGCATGAGTAAAGAAGAGATCCAAGATCACCTGGCAAAAACCTTTAAGTCGCTCTACAACCTCACCCCAAGTTCCGTCACCGATGAAGAGTGGGCACGAGTAAACGAATTAGTCGATGAAAAATTCGGCACCACAGAATGGCTCCACCGGGTTCCGTGACCACAACCCCCGCACTCACCCCCGCTCGCTCCACCAGGCCCGTCCTTGTGGGGCTTGTTGCACTGGCGCTTTTGGTTGCGGGCATCTTGGTCTCGTCGGTCAGTGGCCAATTAGACATCCACACCAGCCAGGTCATTGGTTCGATGCTCCAGCGAATTGGCATCGACAACTCGTGGGCTCCGACAGACCCCGTGATTGACGCCACTTTGTGGGTGGTGCGCTTCCCTCGGATCATCATGGCGATGGCCGTGGGCGCAGCGCTCGCAGTCGGCGGAGCCCTCATGCAGGCAATCTTTGGAAACCCCCTCGCCGAACCAGGTGTGGTCGGAGTATCCAGTGGTGCGGCGCTGGGAGCATCTATCGCCATTGTCTTTGGAATTCAGTTCGCAGGCTCCGGCGTCGCAGCGCTCGCCTTCGTGGGGGGCTTGCTCGCCACTTTGTTGGTCTATGCGGTTGCTCGGGTAGGTGGCCGAACCGAAGTAGTAACCCTGCTGCTGACAGGAATTGCGATCAACGCATTTGCCCAAGCAGGTCTTGCGTTTGTCTTGTTCCTCGCCGATACCGCCAGCCGTGAACAGATTGTCTTTTGGCAGTTGGGCTCATTGGCTGGTTCATTGTGGTCAGAAATTGTGGTGGTCGCCCCGTTGTTGTT
>CAYXEM010000094.1:0-3383 GCA_964464045.1 uncultured Microbacteriaceae bacterium
CGCACGCTCAAGCGCTGCGGACACGCTGGAACAGGAGTTGCGCAGCGCCGATTCACCTTAGGGGACGCCAGCCTCCGCATTGAGCGGCTCTTTGAGTCAGAGGCCCAGGCGAGCTTTTCGTGGGTCTGCGCGCTGCACGGGGGAGGAGCCTCAGTGGTGTGAGTCGCGCAGCGTGCCCACCCTAGAGCAAATCAAAGTCGTAATTCACGATGATACGAAAATCAAACAGGTCATCTGAGCCGGGATAATCATCGTCTTGATCCACCCACGCGCCGCGCAACCTCACCCAGAGTTTGTCGGACCATCCCTGATTCAGCCGCCAGTCCACGGTCAGGTCAAACTCACGCGCGTCGGCGCTCGCAATGGGGCCAAAATCAGGCGTATTACCCCAAACAGCGTTGGCAAAAAAACTCAAGTCGCCCGCCCCCACCTCACCAAAGGTGTAGGAGTAGCCGACAGAAAACGCATCTTCACCCGCTCGATCAAAGTCATTGATGATGACCGAAAGATAATTGGCGGGATTACCGTAGGGTTTTTGAATGTCGCCACCGTTGTCCGTGTGACTCGCCCCAACACGAAATTTATGTGCGTCCCAAACAAATTCCATGCGGCCCGAGAATAGGTGCGTCGAGAAGTCACCAATGAGCTCATCACCAATCGTACTTTGACTGGTATAAGAGCCATCCAGCCAGAGGCTGGTGCGGTCAGAAATTTTGAGGCGCTTCTCTATTTTGGCGAACGTGGTATGAAACAAATCCGGTGTTCGCTGGTGGATGATACCGACCACCGATTGATCGGATAAGCGGTAGCGAACGCCCCAGAAAGTCAGCCCCTTGTCGGTGCCCTTGGCGCCCGCTGCCTCGGACATCGCGATAAATTCGTCGCTATCTTTATATTTAATGGCATCGACATACCCCGCCATGTAAACAAAACCGTCGCCGGGCTTGTTACCCACTCCGATTGCCTCAAAAGTATTGGGCACCATGCGCAGATCGTGCTTGCCCAAATAGGGCAGATCCAGCATTTGGCGACCCACGCGTATGCCATGGTCACCCGTAATCCGCACCGTCGCGTAGGCCTCACTCACCACCGAGAAACTTTCCGGGCCGGGCTTGAATAGCTGCGTTCCATCTTTGTCACTCGGCCCATACAACTTTTGCGAGGTCGAAAGCGTGGCGCCGAGTTGCAGGCGGTCCTCCCACCACCCCGAGCGAAATTCAAGGCCACCCCCCAGCGCCCAGCCGGCTCGGGTGTTGGCCGTATCGTAACCGCGATGCAGGTAGTAGCTTCGCGGCTTGAGTACCAGCTCGGCGCCCTCGAGGAGCCATTGGGAGCGCTGTTTTTCAACACCGATGGGGTCAAGCACAGATTGCTGGTTCGGCTCGTCGTCGTCGGGGCGCTCCTCCTCGAGCACCTCCCCAGTTTGCGCCTGCACAGCAATGCTCAATACGGCACCGACTAATAGCGCCATCTGATTGCGAGTCTTCCGAAGTGTCATCCAGATCGCCTCTGTTAATTGATGGTCTGCGTAATGCCCTGCGTAATGCTCTGAAAATGAACCGCCCAATGGGCTCTCCAAGCGCTGTCAATGGTGTTTAGGTTGTCTTCAGCGGCCAATCCCGCGGCGGCTAGCTCGTAGCTCCTGCCAGCAGGCCTCTCGTCTTCATTGTGCCCTGCTCGATGGATAAAAATAACCGCCGAAAACGACAAGTTCGCAATGCAAAGCCGCCGCACAGTCGCTGTAGGTGACAAGGCTTGGCTGAAGGGTTGACGCTACCCCCCCGATTCCGCGATGGTCGATGTTCGACTCAACCCGAAAAAGAGGCGCCGATGGAACTGCTCGACGGAACACTCAAGATTGATCATTTCCTCACCGTCACCCTAGGGATTGTCGTGCTTTTTATCGGCAAGCGACTCAATCAGGTCGTACCCGCCTTCCGGGAATTCAGCATTCCCGAACCCGTCACCGGCGGACTGCTGGTGTGCTTACTCTTTTATGCGCTGCATCTGACCGCGGGCATCAGCGTTGAATTCACCCTCGGTGCGCGCGATGTGTTACTGGTGTATTTCTTTACGACCATCGGCATTAACGCCAGTTTCCGCGACCTGATATCTGGCGGTAAGCCACTAGTCATCCTGCTGGCATGCACGGTGATTTTCATGTGCCTGCAAAATATGACCGGGATCGGTGTCGCCTCGGCGCTGGGGCTAGAGCCCGCCGTCGGCATCCTGAGCGGCACCGTGTCGTTGATTGGTGGTCATGGCACGTCCATCGCGTGGGCGCCGATATTCGCCGTGAAATATGGCGTCTCGGGTGCCATGGAAATCGGTATCGCCTGTGCCACCTTTGGTCTTGTCCTCGCGAGCTTGATAGGCGGTCCGATCGCCAAGTTTCTGATCCAGCGGCACGAACTCACCCCCGACACAGACGAGCCGGTGGACGTGGGCATTCAGGAGGAGGACAAGCCGGTGGGCCTCGACTATATGGATGTATTAGATGCAGTACTGTCGATTCATATCTGCATCATCATCGGTGTGTTATTGGACGAGTCACTGGAACAACTCGGCGTGCAACTGCCGCTATTCGTTAGCTGTTTGTTCGCCGGTATTCTGATGACCAACCTGAGACCGGCGGCAATTCCGCGCATCACCGGCACACAGTGGCCATCGCGCACCCCCGCGATTGCGCTCATTGCCGATGTATCCCTTGGCACATTTTTGGCCATGTCGCTAATGAGCATGCAGTTATGGGAGCTCGTTGGGCTTGCGGGCCCGTTAGTCGTCATTCTCGGCGCGCAGATTGCGCTTGCCGCGCTGTTCATCATCCTTGTGGTTTTCCCCATCATGGGTAAAAACTATGAGGCGGCGGTGGTGTCTGCCGGCTTTGGGGGTTTTTCCATGGGAGCAACGCCAACGGCGATGGCCAACATGTCAGCCGTCACCAAGCGATACGGCGCCTGCCATCAGGCGTTTATTATCGTCCCCCTGGTTGGTGCATTTTTTATCGATATCGCCAACGTCGTCGTCATCGAATTGCTACTAGGGCGGATCGCCTGAGACTGTCGTAGCCGAGTATGGCAGCGGCGGGCTTCACCAAAGCGCAATGGCGACGCGGCGTTGTCATTGTGTCGTTGATCTGTGCCGGCGAGGCGATCTTCACACTGCCTTACCACATCACGCGATTTTTCCGACCCACTTTTCTCGAGGTCTTTGGACTTAGCGCAACTGAGCTGGGGATCGCACAGAGCTCCTACGGCGTGATTGCAATGGCCGCCTATTTTTTTGGGGGTCCGTTGGCGGATCGCTTTCCCGCTAACACCCTGCTGGCCGGCTCCCTCTGGGCCACAGCCCTCGGCGGTTTGTACTTGGCCACCTTCCCTGAC
>CAYXEM010000095.1:0-3249 GCA_964464045.1 uncultured Microbacteriaceae bacterium
ATGGCTATTGAAGTGGCTGGGACGAATTTAGGTGCCGTACGCATTGATTCCGGTGACTTGCGCGTCGTGGTCGACCAGGTTCGCGCGCAATTGGATGCACTGGGCGCGAAGAACACTCGCATCGTGGTGACCAACGAGTTGGACGAATTCACCATTTCCGCTCTCCAGTCCACCCCCGTGGACGCTTATGGGGTGGGAACCGCGGTCGTGTCTGGTTCCGGTCAACCTTCTGCCGGACTGGTCTACAAACTTGTCTCTCGCGAAGATGCCAGTGGCCAGATGGTGTCGGTTCACAAAACAAGCACCGGCAAACACAACACCGGCGGTAAGAAAAATGCCTGGCGTGAAATCGACAATGGCAAGGCGGTCGCCGAGCACATTGTGGTGGATGGCTCCGCCACTCCACCCCGCGGCCGCGAACTTCTCATTGACATCATCAGCGGCGGAAACCGGGCATCCACGCTGTCTCCTGCCGACCAGGTGAAAGCGGCTGCCGCCCACCACCAGAGCGTCATGTCTGAGCTTCCCCCGAGCGGATTTAGCTTGACCGCGGGAGACCCCGCCATTTCAACGCATCTGGGCTAGAACTACACTTTCACCATGGCCGAATTGGACGATGACCGCGCAGGTGGCGTGGATGTTTTGGACCGTGAACTCGAGAAGCTCCTCAACGACGAACAACTCGACGAGGGTGACCACGAGAGGTTTTCTCACTACGTCAAGAAAGAACAGATCCTCGAATCAGCCGTCACGGGAAAGCCCGTGAAGGCGCTCTGCGGCAAAATGTGGACCCCTGGTCGCGACCCCGAAAAGTTCCCGGTGTGTCCCACCTGTAAGGAAATCTACGAAAAGCTCAAGCCTTAGTTTGGTAGCTCGCCCAGTGTCACCTTGACCGTGAAGCTCTGGGCTCCTCGCACGTAAGTGAGAGTGGTCTCGGCACCAGCGGGCAAGAATCGCACTTGCGCGGTGAGATCAATCTGGTTGGTGATTGGCAGGCCATTGAATTTGGTCACGATGTCGCCAGAGCGCATTCCGGCCAAGTCGGCCGCCCCGCCAGGGCTCACTGAGTCAATCAACGCACCTGACACCACTGCGTCTTGGCTATAGGCCGCATCAGTGACGGTTGCCCCGAGGAGACCATGGCTTGGTTGACCAGTCGCGATAATTTCATTCGCGACGCGAAGGGCATATTCAGAGGGGATCGCAAACCCGAGGCCGATGCTTCCCGCCAGTCCATTGCTGGCATTGTTCGATGCAATTGCCACGTTGATGCCGATCAGCTCACCCTTGGCGTTGAGCAGGGCGCCACCAGAGTTACCCGGGTTAATTGACGCGTCAGTTTGAATCACGGGCAATGACACCGATGCGGTGTTCACTGACTGACCAAAGGGCAAATCAAAGTCGAACTGGCCTGGGCCATCGCCGTTGGTCTCAGACGAGCCCACCGTGATTGAGCGGTTAAGTGCAGAAACAATTCCATTGGTGACGGTGTTAGCAAGACCAAGCGGGGCTCCAATGGCGATTGTTTCATCGCCGACATTCAGGGCCGTGGAGTCTCCCACTGCAATTGGGGTCAGCGGAGCGCCCGTATCAATCTTGATGACAGCAATATCTGAAATTGGGTCCGTGCCAATCAATTCAGCAGCCCAGAGTCGCCCGTCGGTAGTGGACACTCGAAGAGATGGATTAGCTTCCTGGCCGCCCACAGTCGCCACGTGCGCGTTGGTGATGATGTAGCCCTCTTCGGAGATGATTACTCCAGAACCACTACCACCCGTGTTTGAGCCCGACACATCAATGGTGACAACTGATGGCATTGCCGCGGCCGCGACACCAGACACTGTGGTGGCTGAGTCAGGTGAATTCACCGTGATGGTCTGCGGGCTGGTGACTCCAGAGGTCACCAATCCATCGTCGGTCAACGACCACACTGCCCAGACCGCACCGCCCAAACCACCGAGGGCGCCCGTAATCACCATGAGGACCAAAATCAGCGACATGTTCACACGGAAGTTGGACTTGTCCTTTCGGGCCTTGGTCTTCTCCTCTGCGATTGCATCCCGAATGCCCTCATAACGGCTCTGGTGGAACGGAGAGCCTGAGTAGGGAGAGCGTGAAGAACGCGATTCGGGTGCAGGGGTTTCGTCTGACACTGGGGTTGTCCTTTCGACGCCATCTAGTGTGACGAGCAAAGCTTGGCGTGCCCTTAGTGAAAACTATGGCCAGGCGGGGAATTAACTGGAATTTCTCAGGAGCTCAAGCCTATTCGCCGAGCAACAACGGTGCCACGCGAAACACAGTGATAGTCCTCGAGGAGGCCTCTCTCGACACCCGCCCATCAATGTCCGTGAAGGTGCCGCCGTCAAACTTGAACTCGACGTCGTAGTCCACCACGAGACGCACAGTGTATGTGCCCGGGCGGACATACGCGTGAGAGGTCGCGGTCTTATCGAATTGATCTCTCCCTGCGGAAGCATTGGAGCTTCCTGAAACTGAATAGGTCGCCGATTGGCCGTCGCCGAAACTCCATCGAAATCGTGCAGGAGTAAATCGAACGACCACGGGCCACCCGAGAAGCTCTCCGGATACTCGGTGGCGAGCTGCCGTGGAATAGACATTCAGGTCCAAAGTAGGAAGTGACCACCCATCCGGCTCAGTCACAATTCCTGGCTGATCTGGCCGAAACGTCGCCAACTCCGAGACATGGGTCGGAGTTTCTGGGGGAACCGAAACTGCTGTCTCGGTGGCCTCCTGCTTCGCCGGAGCGCTCCCCCTGCACAATCCCGCAACTTTCACTTCACATTCACTCGAGCCAAGTTCGGCTTCCAGCCGAATGGGGGCAGGCTCATACCCTCCACCCGCAGCACCCTGGGTCGCTGAGGAGGACGTTGACCCCGGTGAACCACCCGTGGTCGCGCTAGCGGAAATGCTGACGTCCTGACCGTTCGTCTGGGTGGTAATCGCCGAGCACTCACCACCTATTCGCTCGTTGTGCGCGCAATCAGCGAGGGCCACTCCCCCGACGATAGGCAGTGAGGCCACCACCAAAACTCCACTGAGGCCGGTGCGAATGGGGGTTGTCAACAAGGGTTGGCGCCGTGCCAATTTTCTGTCCCATCTACCAATAAACGATCGGGACTCTCGCCGATGAGCCAGATGACGATGGGCTCACGAAACCCGGTTCTTGCCCCTGTGTCCTCGAGGTATGGCTCCCACGAATCGACCGTGTCCTGATCGGGTTCAGCCTCG
>CAYXEM010000096.1:0-3249 GCA_964464045.1 uncultured Microbacteriaceae bacterium
AAACGGCGCTTCGGTAAGCGAATGGCCCGCTCTTGTCGCCCGAGCCGCCGAGCTCGAACAAGACAGGTCGGTGAAGGTGCGAGGCATTTGGTCTCACCTGTCTGACACCTCCATCGACGTGAGCAAAGCGGCACTGGCTCGACTTCACGACGCCGTGGATGTGGCGAAGATGGCAGGTGTAACTCCTGAGATCACCCACATTGCCGCGTCTCACGCAGCCGTGGAGCTACCCGAGGCCCGACTCGATCTCATCAGGCTCGGAATCTTGGCCTACGGAGTGAGCCCCTTCGATGATCACTCTGCAGAAGACCTTGGCTTCTCACCGGTACTGACCCTTTCGGCTCCAGTTGAAAAAGTTGCTGACAACGGTGACATCACACTTGGAGTCGGTTGTTCATACGGACTGTTACCACCAGTCGACACCGCCACGATTTCGATCAGCGGCGTGGACTACACGCTCACCGAAGTTCAACCCACCACCACAACCTGGTCGCCTGTGTCAGGCACTGCAAATGTCGCGGTCGGCGACATGGTTCCGGTGTTTGGAGCAAAAGCGTCGGTGTCCGTTGAGCGGTGGGCAACTTGGTGTCACACCATCGGCGATGAGGTCCTCGCGAAGCTGGGGCCAGACATCCCCAGGGTGCTCACGGATTAGCGCACGTGCAGCCGGGAGCGAATCCAGGTGCGCGCGCGTTCGGCTGATTCGTCAACCGTGTCGTGGGCGCTGGTCGCGTGCGGCAGAACCTGATCCGTCTGCTCAAGGACTGAGCGCAAAACGTCATCCGCGATACAGGGGTTCATGGCAAGGAAAGGTCCAGAAATTGCCGTTGCCCACACCCGATCACCTCGCACACCTTCAGCGTTTTCGCCGGTGTTGCCTGCCCAGTCTTCCTTCGCCACTGGCAAGAACGTCATCAAAGGATCTGCGCCGTTGGCGTCTCTGACTGTCGCGTCGTTGAGATAACCGGCAACGTTTCGACCCATGAAATCCATCCCGCTTACCTCCAGCGAAGCCCGCACCCCACGAAGAGTGGTCCGCACAGGCGTGAAACCAAGACCCACCCGGGCGGGGGTGCTCGCGTCAAGCGCTACGGATTCTCCAAGGAGATCTCCTCCCAAGCCAGCGCCAAAGAAGTGTGTGCCCTGCTGGTGCCAGTCGTGGAGCGTGTCAGCCCACGCCTCCAATGCATCTGCTGCGGGAGTGAGCATCGAGGAGGTTCCGTGTCCCAGCACCACGATGTCAGGGCGCTCGCCCAACACATCACCTGCGTGACAATCGCGCACCTGAACCTCAAAATTCCACCAACGAAGTCGCTGCGCGAGCACTTCAGCGTTTCCGAGCGATCCGTTGAGGCCGAGGACTTCTGGGAGGAGTCGAACGATAGTGATATTCACGATCCGCCCTCCAAATCCATGAGGCCGGCAATGCGGCGAATCTTCATCATTTGCTCGTAGTTCACAATCGACGTGACAGGTGAAGAAGAATTCAGTGCCGCGAAGTGAGCCATCGCCTTCTTGGTGTCTTCAATGACGTCCCCAACGTCAACACCTCGGTAGCCCAGGAACGTGGCCCACTGCCACGCTTTGGTTCCGGTGAGCACATCAACGCGAGTAATCGGGCCTAAATCGAGATCAAACAGCCACGACGGGTCAGGGGTTCCTTCATCAACGGCCACCCAGAGCAGCTCAGGAGTCTCATGAATAGAACGCAGATTAACCTGCATGCTCGGCAGGTTCTTTTGCATGATCAGGTGGAAATCGCGACCGTCAAAGCTCACGACCTCCCCGCGCCCATAAACAGGAGGAAGAGCCTTCATCACCTCTGCGGCAACCGGGAGCGAGAACTCCGAGACCACACGCTGGGCCATTGACATTGCCAACGTGGCGTCAACTCCGTAGTGCAACCCTTCGCCAGGAAGAGAGATATCCACTGACTCGCCAGATTCCAGCGAAATAGTGGCTGATGGGCCTGTAGAGGCCACCAGGGTCGCGCTGGGCGCAGGAGTGCTCGGATACGGCTCGGTATAAATCGAGGCCGCCACTAATCCGAACGGGTGGGCGTCAATCACGGCCTGGTCAACGTCGATAGTTGTCAGCTGTGCGTCTTTCGTGAGTGCATGGGCGAGTGAGACGAGAGCTGATTCTCGGACATTGACCAGAAGGGACCTCTGAACCTTCGCCGCGACAGTATTCATCATGTCCCACACGCGCTCGGGCTCCCCGAAGCGGTTGAGCTGGTCAACTTGCAGGTTGGTGACTACGAGGTGGTCGGGTGTGAGCTCGGCGGAAATCTGTGGCCCATAAGCCTCATCCACTTCCAACACGGCGATATCTGCATCAATGTGCCCGGCGGTATCAACGTCAGCAAGAACCGCTGAGGCTAAACCCTGGGGCAAGTTAGAGCCGGCAGGGTTGGTAAATACACGGAGTCCGTGGGCGCGAAGGAGAGCTACCAACATGCCGGTCGTCGTCGACTTACCATTTGACCCGGTGACAAAAATCACCTGGGGGACTTTGCCAATCGTCAGCGCGAGCAGCCCTGGCTCAATCAGCCGGGCAACTCGACCGGGAATTGCGGATCCGCCTCCTCGAGCGCGAGCAAGGGACCGGACAATACGACCGATCCAGATGGCGAGCCGAAGGCGCACCTAGTCCTACTCGAGGTAGTCGCGAAGCGCTTGGGAGCGCGACGGGTGGCGAAGCTTCGCCATGGTCTTGGACTCAATCTGGCGAATACGCTCACGCGTCACACCAAAGGTGTCTCCTATTTGGTCGAGGGTCTTAGGAAGACCATCGCCCAAACCAAAGCGCATACGGATTACTCCAGCTTCGCGCTCGGAGAGTGAATCCAACAGGCTCTCCAGCTGACGCTGCAGCATGGTGAAGCCCACTGCATCGGCAGGAACCACGGCTTCGGTGTCTTCAATCAGGTCACCGAATTCGCTGTCACCGTCTTCACCGAGTGGGGTGTGCAGCGAAATGGGTTCACGACCATACTTTTGAACCTCTACGACCTTTTCCGGGGTCATATCGAGCTCGCGGGCTAGCTCTTCAGGAGTGGGTTCGCGACCGAGATCCTGGAGCATCTGACGCTGTACACGAGCAAGCTTGTTAATGACTTCGACCATGTGGACAGGGATACGAATGGTGCGGGCCTGGTCTGCCATGGCGCGAGTAATCGCCTGACGAATCCACCACGTTGCATACGTGGAGAACTTAAATCCCTTGGTGTAGTCGAACTTCTCGACC
>CAYXEM010000097.1:0-3240 GCA_964464045.1 uncultured Microbacteriaceae bacterium
TCTTCGTCGAAGGCTTCTGAGAGCAGTGGATCGGTATCGGAGGCAAGAACGTGAAGACGGGTCTTGTCTTTTGAGACCAACTCGACAAAGTCGGTGAAACCATGGATTCCCGCAGCGAGCTTCACCACATCACGCACGGTGGCAGCGGTGGAGCGCGGAACTCGCTCGGCAAGCGTTCCGCGGTCAGGGTTGGCGTCAATGGCAACCACTCGGTCGTCTCGAACTTCGGCAAGTGCCATGCCCAACAGAGTGGTCACGGTGGTCTTTCCCACACCGCCCTTTCGGGTAAGAACGGGAACGAAACGGGCCCCCGACTCAAACGGAGTCGCAATGCGACGACTCAGAGCCTTGTGCGCGCGCCATTTCCTCGAATCGCCCACATTGATTAAGTGGAAGCTGGTTTCGTAGAGGAAGCGCTGGAATGCACCTTGTGGAACATCGGCCGTCTTCTTCTTGTCGAGAAGTCGATCCTCGGTCAGCATTGCTGCGGGTTCTGGAGTCTCGCTCACGCCTTCAGCGCGTCGCTGATACATGGCGTCTGAATTGAGCGTGACAGCGTGGCTTTGAACTTCGCCGTCAGCGTCGATTGCGCTGGGGTCGACTGCTTGATCGTCTAGCTCGGTTTCTTCGACACTCTCGTTTGCCACGTCTTCTCCTTGGAGCTCGCTGTGACCCTCTGCGGAGTTGGTTCCGGTCGAATTGGCTTTTGCCATTACACGTATTCCTTCTCGGAAGTCTAGTGAAAACTAAAAGTGATTAAGTCTTTAGTGAACCTGAAATCAGGCCACTAGAGACTATCCCTCAACGGTGAGAACAACCAACAAATCCCCCGCCTCAACCGACTGGGTGGTTTGGGTTGCCAAACGCTCCACGACACCCGATACGGTCGCGGTAATGGCCGCTTCCATCTTCATCGCTTCGATAGTGGCAATGGTGTCGCCTTCTTCGACTGAGTCCCCCACACTCACCTTCACAGTGGTGACGCCCGCAAAGGGTGCAGCCACGTGAGCGGGGTTAGAAGAGTCGGCCTTTTCCGCAGTGGGAATATCGACACTGACGCTTCGATCGGGAACAGTGACAGGACGTGTTTGGCCGTTGAGACTTGCCAACACGGTGCGCATTCCGTGGTCGTCGACCTCACTGATTGCCTCAAGCTCGACGTAGAGATCCACTCCGGGTTCTACCGAGATCAGGGTTTCTTCGCCCAGGCGAAGACCATAGAGATAGTCGAGAGTGTCGATTACCGAGACGTCACCGTATTGCTCGCGGTTAGCCAAGAATTCCTTGGTCGGTGCGGGGAATAACAGCTCATTGAGAATGCTTTGACGCTCTACGCCAGAGCGCTGGAGACGAGCGCGTTGTTCATCACTCAGTGGCGCCTGTTCGGCCAAGCGACTGCGGCCCTTCATGATCTTTGACCTAAACGGCTCTGGCCACCCGCCAGGAGGATCTCCTAGCTCTCCCGCCATGAACCCGATTACCGAATCGGGGATGTCATAGCGATCAGGGTGGGCTTCAAAATCATCCGGGTCCACATCGGCAGCTGCCATTTGAAGCGCCAAGTCGCCCACCACCTTGCTCGAGGGTGTCACCTTGGTGGGGCGACCAAGGATACGGTTTGCCGCGGCATACCAATCCTCAATCGCTTCAAAACGGTCCGCCAGTCCCAACGCAATTGCCTGCTGCCGCAGATTGGAAAGCTGCCCACCTGGGATTTCGTGGTGATAGACACGTCCGGTGGGTGAGGGCAGACCTGACTCAAAGGGGACATAAATACGTCGAACAGCCTCGAAATATGGCTCGAGTGACGAGACAGCTTCGAGCGAGACTCCAGAGTCACGCTCGGTGTTTTCAAGTGCTGCCACCAGAGCAGACAGCGACGGCTGGCTGGTGGTGCCCGACAGTGGAGCAGATGCCGCGTCGACGGCGTCTACACCTGCATGAGAAGCGGCAAGGAGGGTAGCGAGCTGGCCTCCCGCGGTGTCGTGGGTGTGGAGGTGGACTGGCTGTTCAAAGCGCTCACGAAGGGCCGTGACAAGTTTTTCCGCGGCCTCTGCGCGGAGCAATCCTGCCATGTCCTTAATCGCGATGATGTGGGCGCCAGCATTGACGACCTTTTCTGCCATCGACAGGTAATAGTCGAGGGTGTAAAGGTTCTCATTCGGGTCGAGAAGGTTTCCGCTGTAGCACAGCGCCACCTCCGCAACGGCCTTATTGGTCGCCAACACGGCATCAATTGCTGGGCGCATTTGATCGACATTGTTGAGCGCGTCAAAGATCCTGAAGATATCGACACCCGTTGAGGTGGCCTCTTCCACAAATGCGTCCGTCACCTCCAGCGGATAGGGGGTGTATCCGACCGTGTTTCGACCACGCAACAGCATCTGGATGGCGAGGTTAGGAAGTGCTGCGCGCATGCGCGAGAGCCGCTCCCAGGGGTCCTCTTGGAGGAACCGCAACGCTACGTCGTAAGTTGCACCGCCCCAGGCCTCCACTGAAAACAGCTCGGGGGTGAGCCTGGCAACAGCGGGCATCACATCGACGAGGTCTTTGGTGCGCACGCGGGTCGCCAGAAGCGACTGGTGCGCGTCGCGATACGACGTGTCGGTGATTGCGAGGGCTTTCTGGGCGCGAAGTGCAGAGGCAAATCCTTGTGGGCCTAGCTCGAGCAGCTGCTGCCTCGTTCCCGCAGGGGCAGGGGAATCCACATCAACCACGGGAAGTTTGGTCGAGGGGCGAATGAGCCCTTGACCATCTCCATAAGGCTGGTTGACGGTGACATCGCCCAACCAGCTCAGCAGCTTGGTGCCGCGGTCTTTAGAGGGTCGAGCCTGGATGAGCTCGGGGCGCTCGTCGATAAACGACGTAGAGACGTCCCCTGCCAAGAATGCTTCATCAGCCAACACTGCTTGCAAGAACGGGATGTTGGTGTGGACACCGCGGATTCGAAACTCTGCAAGGCCTCGGCGCGCGCGCCCAACAGCTTTGGAAAAGTCGCGACCGCGAACAGTCATCTTCGCGAGCATCGAGTCGAAATAGGGCGATACTTGAGCGCCCTGGTTTATGGTTCCACCGTCCAAGCGCACCCCTGCGCCACCGGGTGAGCGATAGGTGGTGATTTTTCCGGTATCCGGGCGGAAATCTTGAGCTGGGTTCTCGGTGGTGATACGGCACTGAAGCGCCGCACCGCGCACCTGGATGGATTCTTGGCTAAGCCCTAGGTCTTTAAGAGTCGAGCCT
>CAYXEM010000098.1:0-3194 GCA_964464045.1 uncultured Microbacteriaceae bacterium
GGGAAGCCCGTAAAACTGGTCAATCTCGGCCATGTAGTCGGCGTAGGAGAGTGCGACGACCCTCGCACCATCCTGATCGAAGCTCAACACCCCTGCTTCGGCGAGGTTCGCCATGAGGTTTAAGTGCCCGCCGATGTTGTGGTGAGAAAACGAGACGCACCGCTCCAACACAATGCCGGTACTTCCGGATTGGTCGGTGTTTTGGTTTCGCTCTGCATCGAATCGAACATCGTTTGCGGTGTAGGCAGTCTGCGACGCAAAGAATGTTGTTCCGCTAATCGACACGGCGACGTCTGGAACGTGAAGAAGATCCCATGCGGCCAGTGGAACCATGTTCGTGCGATCCCACGGCATCGGAAGGAGTCGCTTGTGGTGAAAGGCGACGCGAGAATTCTTAATTCCTAAGGCCGTGCCACTGTCGGTGCGGAAGCTCAGGAACGAGAACGGCTCGAGGAGCGAGGCCTTTTGCTCTCGCACAAACCATTTCGTGGTCTTGCTGTTGGCGTAAGCCAGGTCGCATCGACCAGAAGCAATGTCGGAATCAGGCCAGGTCACAACTCCCGGAGCAATGACTCGTGCGACCAGGGTCGTGAGCGGGACCTTCTTCGCTCGCGGCGGCGTGGGCGCTGGGCCGACGATCGCGACGTCGCGGCCTTCGACTAATTCGCGCCACGAGGACTCGGTACTCCACGAGGCAGCCCCAGCCTTGCCTTTGCTCCACAGCCACAGGTAATGACCGGCGTCTAGCCAGAATTCATCACCACGCTTCACAGCTCGCTGGTATGCAGCTGTCGCTGCCGCGAGATTTCTGGTGTGGAGTGCTCCGACAAAAGCCAGATGAGGTGTGTTCGACCGCGAAAGAGCATCCATGCCCTTTTCGCCAAAAGCTGCGGCCGCGCCGAAACACCCGGCTGCTTGGCCGAGGCTTTCGACCAAGAACCACCCCTCAATTGAGGTGGGGGAGTAAGTGGTGGCCAGAGATCGAAGGGCTTCACCCGCGTCTGTGTGACTCAGCGAATCATTCATGCGGCCACGAATCACAAAATCGAGGACGGCAACCGCATCCCGGCCGATGTAGCTGCCGTATTTGCTTAGCGCTGCGGAGACACCTTTGCGGTCAGCCGATTCGATTGAGGCTTTGACGCGCTCGAGTAGCTCACGGCGCTTTACGGCCTTGTATCGCTCGAGCAGAGTGGCCATTAGAGGCGCTCTATTCCATAGAGCTGATCAAGCTCATCCAAGTAGTCGACCACGTCTAAATCAATGACTCGCTGACATTCTTTATCGACTGTGATGGCACCCGCCTGGGCGAGGTTTGCTACGAGCGCGAGGTTTTCACTGACGTTGTGGCGCGCAAAGGTTGGGCAGCGCTCGAACAGCTCCCCGGTGCTTCCGGTTTCATCGGTGGGTTTGCCCATGGTGTGCTTAAACCGGCGGTTGGTGTCGGTATAGGCCGTTTGTGAGGCAAAGAAGGTGGTGCCCCCGAGCGTCAGCGAAGCTCCCTCTACTTTCAGTACGTCCCACACCATCAGGGGAATCATGTTCGGCGAGGAGCCGCCGATCATGAGCGACGAGGGGTTGTGGGCAGCGCGTAAATTACTCGAGCCAATTTCGCCCCATTCTTGTGAAGCCCGGTCCACACGGAAGCTCACGGCATCGAAACCAGAGAGTTGGTCCCACGCATTCGTTTCTTTAATCCACATCCTGGTTTCACGGCTTACCCAGGCAAGCTCGCACCGGCCACCCAGTGGGTCGCGCGTTTCATCCCACGACAACACGTCTTGCATCACCACGCGGCCGACAAGTGATGTCTTCTTCAGCGACGTCTTCTTCAGTGACGTGGGGGCAGGGCCTAGGACAACGACCTCATGGCCGGAAATCTTTTCTGACCACGCGGAGTCGCCGGACCAGTCGGGACGTCCCGCTTCGCCTTTGCTCCACAGCCACAAATAATGGCCCGCGTCGCGTGCTTCGACCGAGTCGTAGCCAGAAAGGTCTGTCCAGGCGACCGTCGCAGCCGCGAGGTCGCGACGGTGAAGGGCGCCAAGGAACCGATCGCGTGGATCGTCGCTTCGTGCGAGTGCGTCGAAGCCGTGACGAGAGAACTCGTGTGAGGCTCTAAAACAGCCAATAGTTCGCGAAAGGTTTTCGACGCTAAACCACGTCGTGGCCGATTTCGACTGGTGGGCCATCGATGCTGCGAGCGCGGTCAGCCTCGTCGAAGCTTCCTCGTGGCCCATCGAATTGTCGACTCGGCCCGCGATGATCAGGTAGAGCTCTTGGGCTTCAAAGAGTCCAAGGCCGACCTGGGTGCGGGTGGTCAGAAGCACTTTTTGGATCTTTGAGGCGGAGCCAGCGCGCACGGCAGCCTTCACGCCGGTAATCAACACAGTGTGTGGATTTCTCCGACGAGGAAGTAAACGCGACCAGCGCATGTCGTCCTCCCCTAGGGCTCACGATAGATTGGACGTGTGCCGAATCCCCACGTCATTATTCCAGCACGCCTCGCATCGACGCGGTTCCCTCGCAAGGTTCTTGCCGATGTAGGCGGAAAGCCCATGGTTCAGCGCGTGTGGGAACAAGCTGTTGAAGCGGTAGGTGTTGACCACGCCATCGTCGCGACGGACTCCGATGAAATCGCTGATGTTGCGAAAGCCTTCGGCGCTCAGGTGCGAATGACGTCTGAAAAGGCGACCTGTGGAACAGAACGTGTCGCTGAGATTGCCACCGACTTGGACGCATCATGTTTGGTCAATGTCCAAGCAGACGACCCATTTGTCCCCGCCTCGTTGATCAAAGATTCCATTGAGGCGTTTTTCGACCGGGGCCTTGGCGTGTGCACGCCAATCTTCCGCCTTGGCATTGACGACGGACAAACCCCCCACATTGTGAAAGTGGCACGCTCGCACTCTGGCCGCGCCCTTTACTTCTCGCGTTCAGTTATTCCCTTTGACCGAGACGGCGTCACTGGTGAGCACCACCTGTGGGGTCACGTTGGCCTCTACGTGTACAGCCCAGAAGCAGTCGCTGCCTATCAGGGCTTTGGTGAGAGTGAATTGGAACAGCGCGAAAAGCTTGAACAGCTTCGCTTCCTCGCAAACGACATTCCTGTTGCCACCTTTGTCACCGATTACACCCCCCATGCAGTGGATGTTCCAGAAGATTTGGAACAGATGGTGAAAGCGATGAACCAT
>CAYXEM010000099.1:0-3194 GCA_964464045.1 uncultured Microbacteriaceae bacterium
ACACCAGTAGCAGCAATTGCGCTCTTGGTCATTTTCATCATGCTTACGTATGCCTCTCAGTTAGTTACGCATAGGTGTCTCAACCGTAGGTTGGCGAATAACCAATGGCGAACTCAGTTGTCCATATGTCAACTAGCGATTACCCTGGTGTGATGGTTACGCACACCTCAGGGCTGGTCAGGGACTTAGAAGTCCTCGAACTGCTAGGCACCGACGAAGCCTTTGATCAGGGCGGTTATGGCGTGCAAGAAATCGCCGCGTTCACGAGACGCGACAAGGGCCAAGTTTCTAGGGTGTGTAAGACGCTTGCCCAGGCCGGTGTTCTCTCGAGAGATCGGGTGTCTAAGAAATACCAACTGGGCCACCGGATGTTCGCCATTGCTCTTCGCACGAGGGAAGCCCATTTGGCGACGCTCGCCCAATCCAACCTCCTTGAACTTGTTGCCCAATCTGAAGAATCTGCTCACCTCACTGTTCTGCGAGGCGGCGGAGTGCTGACGATTCGCACCGAGTTGTCTCAGCACACCCTTCGCGATGGATCAATGAGTGGTGTGACCCTTCCCGCGCTTCGCACCGCTTCTGGCCGCGCGATTTTGGCGACCCTCACCAACGATGAGCTCGAGGCCTGGTGGGAAGAACACGGTGTGTATCGAACCCCACCCGCTCAATACCCGAAGCAGGTCGAAGGCCCTGAGATCAGACGCCTTCGTCGCCAGCCAGGAAGCATTAGGAGCCTCAGTGGCCTACGTCGCGTGGTTCGCGCGGTGCGCAAAGTGGGTTATGCCGTCAGTGTGGGAGAGCTCAACCCCGACATCGTTGATGCGGCCGCCCCTGTATTCGATTCGACCGGGCAAGCGGTAGGCGCTATCGCCGTGGGCGCCGTTCGTGAACGGCTTGGTTCCCACTTTGAGCTCATGGGAGAGGCAGTGGTCACCCAGGCGAGCAAACTCTCTCTCGCCCTGGGGTATCCGGGCTAGTTCGTCAGACGAGCGGGGCGGTTTCGCTCCGTGAGCGTGAAGTACACGCTGCTCATAGCAATCAGCAACAACACGAGAGCCGGTATAAAGCTCCGGATAAGCCACGAGCCGGTGGGCTCACTGATGACGGTGTCTTCTTGCATATCGCGACTCATCTTCATATCGTCGACGACCCAGAACACTTCAGAGTCGTTGCTGACCGTGAACTCGCGTTCGCGAGTGAGTACGCGCCCGTCTGCGCTAATCGCTTGGGCTGTTAAGAGGTAATCCCCTGGCTCCAGGTTGCCCGGCAGAGGCCTGGATTCGTAGTAGTAGCCGTCGTCGACGACGGTGTCCGACAGCAAAGTCATTGCGGGGTCGTCCAGGGCCATGCTGACCGTTGAGCCGTCTTGTAGGTCCCATCCGTTTACGCCCACCTCCACATTCGCAAGGGGAGCGCCTGGGCCGGCCATGATGTCAAGGGTGAAAGAGGGGCTGCTTTGGAGCTCATCGATTGCTGACCCTCCATAGCCGAAGGCCATCCCGGTAACGATTGCGCCAAAGACAATAGAGAGCACAAAGTTCAAGCCTCGAGCCGAACGAGTCACCCGCGAGCGAGAGCTCTGGCTGTTCGGGCCTTGAGCAACAGCGCGTTCGCCGTAGATCGTCCCGACAACGATGCCAGAGCCAATGAGCAGCTGAATGATGACCCAAATCCATACATCCAAGCTGGTGCCGGTGGCGTCGTAGACGACGAGACCAAATATCAAGGCCACTGCGGTGGCAACAATAGGAACCGCATAGGCAGCGCCGAGGTCTCGTTGCGAGCCCGAGCCGGCTACCTCTTCGTGGTCAATAGCGTCATCAGGAACTCTGTCCGTCGACTTAGGAAGAGTGTCTGAGCGAAAGACGAAGGCGGCCAACAACACCGCAACGACCAAACCAGTGAACAAGACAATTGGCAGGTATGTGTCGAGGGTGCGCTCAATGAGGGTTTGGCCATCGTTTCGGTTTCCCGAGAAGCCCTCGAGGAATACGGAAATTCCAATCATCGCCGCCACTGCGAGTCCCACGATGATGGAGAGGGTCGCAAAGCGGTGAGCGCTACGTGGAGAGCGGTCGGCAACACCTGCGGCTACACGCTGGGCAATGCTTATGCGCTGGGAATACACGGAGGACACCGCGAAGACGGCTGTTGCGGCAAAGAAGAGGTACTTAGAGGGAGTAATTGCAGGGCTTCTGCCAATCCACTCGCCAGAGTCGCCATAGAGCTGCTCGATAAAGAGGTCGGTATAGACCCCGAGCATGAACAAAACCCACGCCACAACAGCGGAAGACAAAATCAAAAGGAGTGGGGTGCGCACCGACGCCGTATTCATGCCTTGAGACTACGCCCCCGCGAGTGTGAGGCAGGTTTAGTCTGAGATCGTGAATACAACGTCGTCCCGCTTTAACACTGTTGCCACCCACGCAGGCCACGAAGGTCTCACTGAGCAAGGTGTGCACGCCATACCCATTGATCTTTCAACGACGGCCCCATTGCCGGATATCGAAACGGGCGGCGGATCATACGAGCGCATGGCCGCAGGTGCGCCGTTTGCACCGGGGGATTCCACTGTGTATCGGCGGCTATGGAACCCGACAGTTGCGAGGCTCGAGTCCGCGGTTGCACAGCTTGAATCGATTGATGAACATGTCGATTCCTCCGGGGTGGAGGCTGTGGCGTTCGCCACGGGAATGGCCGCAATTTCGGCGGTCCTCCTTACCAGGGTCCACCTAGGAAAGCCGCACGTCGTTGCTGTTCGGCCACTTTATGGCGGAACGGATCACATCTTGAACGCGGGAGTGTTGGGTAGTGAGGTCACCTATGTTGGTCCTCGCGACATTGCTGATGCGATTACCGAACGCACTGGGCTTGTTGTTGTCGAGAGTCCCGGAAACCCCACGCTCGAACTCATTGATTTTGCCGCTGTGGTCGCGCAAGCAGGCGATGTGCCTGTGATGGTCGACAACACGTTTGCCACCCCATACCTTCAACGGCCACTCGCCCACGGTGTGACGTTCTCTGTCCACTCGGCGACCAAGTACTTGGGCGGCCACGGTGACGTGATGGGTGGCATCGTGGTGACCACCTCAGAAGAGGCGGTTCGAATTCGTCCCGTTCGGGCCATTACCGGTGGACTGCTTGACCCGATGTCTGCCTACCTCCTCCTTCGAGGCTTGCCCACCTTGGGTATT
>CAYXEM010000100.1:0-3178 GCA_964464045.1 uncultured Microbacteriaceae bacterium
GTAAACCCCGAGCTCGACCTGTCTGACTTGGACACCTTGAGTGAGAGCCAATTGCTCCTTACTCGCTTCGGACTGCTCTAGTAGCGTGAACCAGGCCATCTGATCGACAGATGGCCTGGACACAACTCACTTCAATGACGACGCATTTAGCCACCACCACTCACCCCTCGGCCACCGCGCCCAGGGGTCGCTGGTTATGGGTGCTTGCGATCCTTTCGGTGGTGTTGTTGCTTGCGCCTTTGGTCTACTTGGGCGTTCGAGCTTTTGGTGTTCCAGTGACCGAAATGGCCGAGATCATCACGCAATCGCGAGCGCTCGAATACGGCCTGAACACCATTGCGCTCGGGCTCGGTGCGGCGGTCATCACCCTGGTGGCTGGGGTTGCCATCGCGGTCGGAATATCTCGTGCGCGCACATCGTGGCAGCGACCTTTGCTAGTGCTCTCGTCCCTGCCCCTCGCCATTCCGTCCTACCTCGCCTCCTATGGCTGGTTGGTGTTGCTCCCGGGGCTTGAGGGGTATTGGCCAAGCCTGTTGCTTCTAAGCGCCGTAACGATTCCTTACGTGGTGTTGCCCACAGCGGCGAGGCTGCGAAGCATCGGTGCGGCGCAAGAGATGGTCGCGCGCACACTTGGACGCTCACCTCTTCGAGCTTTTCTTGAGACCACCTGGCCCTTAATTAGAGGAACCAGCCTGGCGGGAACCTTGTTGGTGTTTCTCTACGCGGTGAGCGATTTCGGTTTGGTCGCGATGCTTCGGTTCCACACCCTCACCTGGGGTGTAAACGCGGCCTATTCGGCGAGCTTCAACAGAAACCAGGCAGCAGTATTGGCGCTGTTGTTGGTCGTGTTGGCCATTGTGGCGGTCACCTCCGAGCGAGCCGTCAGGGGAGCATCCACCGGTGTCTACACCCGCGGCAGCTATGGCTCTCCAGAAATGGGCCGTAGCGGAACACTGATACTCCTCACACTCGCTGTCGTTCCCTTGTTGACTGGAGTGCTCATTCCGCTGGTGGGGATGCTCACCAGACTGATCGAGGCGCAAACAGTTGCCGACACCAACTGGCCTCGCTTAGTGGCAGCTACGGGGTCAACCATCGGTGTCGCCCTCGCCGCGGCGGTTGTTGCGACACTGTTGGCGTTGCCGATTGCAGCGTTGGCAGCGCGTTTTCGCTCGCGTGCTGCCCGAGTAATTGAGTCGCTTGGATATTTGAGCCACGCGCTTCCGGGCGTAGTCGTGGGGTTGTCGCTCGTGTTCTTGTCTCTTCGCCTGATTCCAGCGATTTACCAAACCACCATCGTGTTGGTCTTTGCCTACGCAGTACTTTTTGCGTCGAAATCAATTGGCACCTCGCGCGCAGCTATTGAGTCTGTGCCACACACCGTCGTCATGGTGGCCCGCACCCTTGGGCAGTCCCCGTGGGGGGCATGGCGAAGGGTGACACTTCCTCTTGCTCTGCCCAGCATCGCCGTCGGTGCCCTGTTGGTCATGGTCTCAACCATGAAAGAACTCCCTGCCACATTGATTCTTCGTCCAACCGGGGTCAATACACTGGCCACGGAACTGTGGACGAAGACAGTGGCTCTCGAATTTGGAGCAGCAGCCCCCTACGCCGCACTTCTTGTGGTGATTGCAGCAATCCCAGCAATGTTCCTCGGGGGAATGCGAAGTGAAAGGGGGGAGGCCAGATGACCACGTTGACCGTGTCTGATCTGTCAGTGTCGTATGGTCCCCGCCAAGCACTTCGCGACGTCAGTGTCGTGGTTCCTTCCGGTTCTGTGGTGGCCGTTCTTGGGCCATCTGGATGCGGAAAGACCACGTTGTTGATGGCACTGGCTGGTCTAGTTTCTGTTGACCGGGGCACGATCAAGACCGGGTCGACCACGCTGTCTAGCTCCACCTCCATCGTTCCCCCTGAGCAACGAGGAATCGGCTGGGTTCCGCAAGATGCGTCTCTCTTTCCTCACTTAAGCGTTGCCGACAACATCGGGTTTGCGCTTTCCAATACGTCCACCAAGAACGACCGCGTCGCATCACTTGCTGCACTCGTCGGCTTGGAGGGATACCTTCGACGCTCCCCCTCAGCTTTATCGGGTGGTGAGGCACAGCGCGTTGCGCTGGCCAGAGCGCTTGCGGCAGAACCAAGTGTTGTCCTCTTAGATGAGCCTTTCGCTGCTTTAGACAGTGTGCTTCGCCACACCCTGGCGCGAGAAGTCGTCGGACTGCTCCGCGAGAGCGACACGACCACCGTCTTGGTAACCCACGACCGCGAAGAAGCGCTCGACTTGGCCGACATTGTTGTCGTGATGGATCGTGGACGAGTTGCCCAGGTGGGCACTCCACGGGAAATCTATGAAACTCCGCAAACCCCCTGGGTTGCCTCGTTCGTAGGTGACACGGTCGAGCTGGAGGGCACCTGGCAAGACATCGCTCTGGAGTGCCGAGTGTGTGGGGCCAAAGAATTCTGCGAAGGAGAGCCCCAGCGCTTTGGCTGCTCGGGACACGTCGAATCTGCTTTGGGAAGCCTCGCCGCAGGAGCACAAGGCTTTGAGCCCCGGGGTGGTGAGCAGGTTAGGGTCGTGCTTCGCCCAGAGTGGATTGTTCCCCAGCTAGATGGCGTTGCATCGACAGTGAAGTCGGTGTCTTATGCCGGGCATGATGCGCTGGTTGAGCTCCAGCTGCGCGATAGTTCTGAGCGAGTTCGAGCTCGCATGGCAGCACCGTTCTTGCCCGCAGTCGGCTCGTTGTTTGGTGTTGCCGTGCGCCACCCGGCGTTGGTGTTTCCTCGCGCTGATCGGGATGACCTGGCAGACTCGTGAGCGTGTTGAGCGAGGCATTACTGGCAGAAATTCGTCAGCGGGCTGCTGTCTATGACCGCGAGAATTCCTTCTTCCGCGAAGATTTAGACGCGCTCCGCGCTGCCGGATATCTCAATCCCCGGCCACTGTTAGAGATGGTCAACGACCAGTGCCTTCTCGCCGCCCACGCGCCGGCCACCGCGCTGGGACTGGGAATGCATTTCACCTGGATGGGCGTCGCTCAGACCCTTGCCCAATCAGGCGATCACTCCCTTGATCACGTCCTTGAGGGAGCACGCTCAGGCCAGTTGTATGCCTTTGGCATCAGCGAGCGCGGAAATGACCGAGTGATGACCGACTCCATCACCTCGGTGACGAAGG
>CAYXEM010000101.1:0-3176 GCA_964464045.1 uncultured Microbacteriaceae bacterium
CTGCCGTCTGCTCGATGTTCAAGAGCTCTTGAGCGACACCGGACTGGGACGTGAAATGCATGTCATCGTCGGTCAAGGCCAGCTCGATCGCATCCTCCACGCCACCCCGGATGATCGTCGCCTCTTCATTGAAGAAGCCGCGGGAATTTTGAAGCACCGTCGTCGCAAGGAAAAGACGGTGCGCAAGCTCGAGTCGATGGAAGCCAACCTCACCAGGCTCCAGGATCTGATTAACGAAATTCGTCGACAGCTTAAACCCCTGGGTCGTCAAGCTGAAGTGGCCAAAGAAGCACAGCAGATCCAAGCCAACGTGCGCGACGCCAAAGCACGCCTTTTGGCCGATGACGTTCACACCCTCAAGTCGGAGCTTGCGGAATACCAAAAGAACGAGGGCAACACCGCCAGTGAGCGCGCTGTTGTTCAAGACGAACTCGACCGGGTGAGTGCGGAGCGTCAAACGGCAGAAAACACTCTCACTCAAAGCCCCATCGAGCGAATTCGGCAACGAGACAACGAACTGCGCCGAGTAACAGAGCGCATTTCATCCCTCCACGCGCTCGCGAGTGAACGTGTCTCCCTCTTGGCTGAAACCGATGCTGCTGAGCCGCTGGCGAGCACCGTGAGTGATGCTGACCTTGCTTCGTCTGAAGCCCGTATCGCCGAGGCAGAAGCCGAGGTCGCGAGGGTGGAAGGGGAGCTTGGCAAGCTCGCAGCAGTCACCGCTCAAGCCAAAGCCGCTCTCGACGCCCACGACGAGCAAGTTCGTGGTGCCCGAGAAGCGTGGCTGGCGTGGCGCCAGGAAGCACAGGCCAAGCAAGAAGCGCTCGCGGTTGCTCACTCCCGCGTGAACACCGCCGGCGCCGAATATGAGCGCACCCAAGAAGCGCTCGAAGCAGCTGAGGCGCGTGTGGTTGAGCTGGAAAAAAACCGCACCGAATTTGCCACCCAGGAAAGCGAAAAAGCCGACAAGGCTCTCGCCGAAGCCGAAGAAGCGCTCCAAAAAGCGTGGGCGAAAGAAACCGAGCTTTCTGACCAGCTCGATCAGGCACGAAGTGCACTTCACCAGAGCGAGCGTGAAAAAGATGCTCTGGCCGCCCGTGTTCAAGCCCTCACCTTGGCGATTAAGTCGGAGCAGGCTGACGACCAGGCCGATCACCCCAGTGTGAAAGGCCGCGTTGCAGAACTCATCTCAATTACACCCGGATACGAAACGGCAATTGCCAGGGCGCTTGGCGCACTTGCAGACGCCCTCGTGGTGGGAACCAAGAAAGATGCGTTCGTGGTTTCTGAGAAGGTCTCTGGTCAAGACAGCCAGGTCAACCTGGTGGTGGAACAGGCAGACCCCGCTACTGAACAATTTGAGCTCGAAGGTCTCACCCCGGCTCGGGATGTCGTGAAGGGCCCCGCAGGAGTCCTTCGACTTCTTCACAACACGTTCATCGCGTCAAGCCTCGACGAGATTCAGCGTTACTGGGTGGGTCGAGACGACCTTCCCTCCGACGTTCACATCGTCACACATACCGGAGACCACTTCTCCGCCACAGTCGTTCAAGCAGGATCTGGATCGTCTCGCTCCAGTGTTGAGCTCATTGCAGAGCGTGATCAGGCAGTTGCCGATCTCGAGCGGGTATCAACCGACGTCGAGCGCTTGAGTGAAAAGGTGCGCACCTCACAGGTGGAGCTTGAGTCCGCGAGCGAGGCAGCAAAGAACCAACTGGCTCTGGTGCGTCAACAAGAATCTGAGCGGGCCCAACACAACGAAGCACTCTCTGCCCAGTCGGCCACCCTCGACGCAGCACGGGCAGAGCGTGACCGCCTTCATGGCCGCCTCGATACTGCTCAGGCAGAGCGCGAGCAGGCCGAGCGCACTGTTGCTGAGGCGGAGGTCGAGTTAGAAAACCTCCCCGAGCAGCCCCCGTCGGACGCCGATGATGACGCGCGCGATCCCTTGGTGGACGCTTTGGAGCAGGCGCGATCCAGCGAAGTTGATGGTCGAGTGGTTGTAGAGCAGTCGCGCTCGCAGCTTGGCTATCAAAAAGATGTCCTCGCCGGGCTTCACGCCCGTCGCGAGCAAGAACAGCGTGAGCGTGAGCAGGAAGCAGCGAGGCGTCAAGAGCGCATTGCCGTTCACGAACGTGCGGTGGCGGTGTCTGCGCTAACGCCTACGTTGATGCGGATCGCGAACGAAGCCCTCGAAGAATCCTCCAAGGAACTTGCTGCACTCGAGCAGACGAGGCGCGAAGCAGATGGCGCTGTTCAGCGTCTTCGCGCCCGAGAGGCAGAGCTTCGCGAGCGCTTGTCGCAAATGACTGAGTCGGTCCACAGCATTGAAATGCACATCTATGAGCGAAACCTTCACCTGGGGCAGCTCGTGGAGAAAGCCCAAGAAGAGCTGGGGCTTTCGGTCGAGGTGCTTGCCGAGGAATATGGTCCAGACCAGTTGGTTCCCTCTCTCGACGAAGATGGCGAGCCGACTGCGTTTGACCGCGAAGAACAACAAAAGCGACTCCAGAAAGCGCAGCGCCAGCTGGAACAGCTGGGTCGGGTAAACCCCTTGGCGCTTGAAGAGTTCCAGGCGATGGAAAAGCGCCACCAGTTCTTGGCAGAACAGCTCGAGGATGTCTTGGCATCGAAGAAAGACCTGCTCTCGATTATTGAAGACCTCGACGACACGATGAAAGACGTGTTCTTCAACGCCTTCAACGACACCAGGCAGGCCTTCGACGAAGTGTTCCCGATTCTCTTCCCCGGTGGTCAAGGTTCGTTGAGCCTGACCGACCCCGAAAACTTGCTCACCACGGGTGTCGAAGTCTCGGTGCGTCCACGGGGTAAGAAGATCGAGCGGTTGTCTCTTCTCTCGGGTGGAGAGCGCTCGCTTGCTGCGGTGGCACTGCTCAACGCGATCTTTATCGCCCGCCCGAGCCCCTTCTACATCCTCGACGAGGTGGAGGCAGCTCTGGATGATGCGAACCTTGGTCGACTCCTTGATGTGATGGAGCGCCTGCGCGCAGACTCACAGCTGATCATCATCACCCACCAAAAGCGCACCATGGAAATTGCCGATGCGCTCTACGGAGTCTCCATGCGCGATGACGGAGTCAGCGCGGTGGTGGGCCAGCGCGTGCGAGAAACCGCAGTCCAGGCGTAGTCTGACATCGTGGGCCGGAAACAAGCAC
>CAYXEM010000102.1:0-3168 GCA_964464045.1 uncultured Microbacteriaceae bacterium
GTCGTCCATTGCATGGCCACTTCCAGGGCGATGGTGCGCTCGGTGTCTTCACTCTCGAAGGAGATGATGTCGGGGTGGACAGCCTCTGACTTCTTGGTGGAGTTCAAATACTCCACGTAGTCGGCAAGTCCCTGCTCGTAGCGGTAGTTGTCGCTGCGGCCACCTGCGTCTTTGCGCTCGTCGGTGAGCGAAATGCCAAGGCCCTTGTTCAAAAAGGCCATCTGTTGGAAGCGGGTGCGAAGAGTTTCGTAGTCAAAGTCGATGGTTTCGAAGATGTCGTCGTTTGGCCAGAACGTGATCGTGGTTCCGGTCTCGTCAGTTGCCTCACCCTTCTTCAGGGGTGCGTCGGGAACACCTTGGCTGAAGCTTTGGCGCCACACATTTCCTTGGCGACGGACCTCTACTTCGAGCTTGTGCGACAGCGCGTTCACCACACTCGATCCCACACCGTGGAGACCTCCGGAGACGGCGTATCCGCCGCCGCCGAACTTTCCACCAGCGTGCAAAACGGTAAGAACGACCTCAACCGTGGACTTCTTCTCGACAGGGTGTTCGTCAACGGGAATTCCTCGACCGTTGTCAACGACCCGTACTGCACCGTCAGGTTGCACCGTGACGGTGATGTCGGTGCAGTGTCCAGCCAGTGCCTCATCGACAGAGTTATCGACGATTTCGTAGACCAGGTGGTGGAGGCCTCTCGGCCCCGTCGAACCGATGTACATACCAGGGCGTTTACGGACTGCTTCTAGTCCTTCGAGGACCTGAATATCGCTCGCGCCGTAGGAGACTTCTTCTTTCGACTTCTTCGACGCATCAGCCATATTTCAGTTATCTCCTAGACGTTAGAACCTGCGGAAAATCAATGATTTTTCGCCCCAATTCACTGAGCTTAAGTTTAGGAGAAATGGGCCAAAAACCGGGGATATAAGACCCGTCGTGTGGATAACGTGTCGCTATCCGTAGGTGTCTCTGGGGCCCCGTCCAGGAACCGACCTGGGGCCTGATTTCCAGCTCGGAGCACCGGGTGCCTTGACCGAGATCTGGTTGATGGTGAGCTCTGGCATATGCTCTGCGAGCTTGACCAACACATCGTGTCTCATCAGCCGCAGCTGGGTCGCCCACGCGCTCGAGTCAGTGACGATGGTGAGAGTCTCATTCTGGATTCCAAGAGGCGTCGTGTGGTCGGCGATTTGATCTCCGACGACCTCGCGCCACTTTACAAGGAGCTCTGCTTCCGCCAGAGGCGCACTCCAGCCCATCTCGTCGCTGAGTTGGTCAAACACGCCACCGAGGCTGTGTGGATCGCGGCCTGGCTTAAACGCATCGTCATTGTCATCGGCAACCCGGCGTTTGGGCCGGCGATCGCCGAACACGCTTCGCAGCCTGGCAAAGACGTTTTTTGGTTCATCACTGGGTCGAGCGAGGTGATGAGGCATCTGAGGACACCACTCCCTTCTCAACGCCAAAAACATGATGGACAAAGTCGTGTGGAATATCTTCTCGCACTGCGGCGGTGACCAGCACCTGCTCAAATCCACTCACGAGCTGCTGCAACGTAGCGCGCCGCTTAGCATCTAGCTCCGCAAACACGTCATCCAAAATCATGACGGGATCACCAGAGGACGAATCTCTTCGGTATACCTCTGCGAGCGCCATTTTCAGCGACAGAGCAAGAGACCAGGCCTCTCCGTGGCTGGAGTGGGTGCGACCCGGTAATCCATTTAACGTAATCTCCAGATCATCACGGTGTGGGCCCACCAGAGTCATTCCTCGGTCGACCTCGTCTTTTCGCCTGGTGTCCAAGGCCTCCGCGTAAACACTTGTCAGCTCGTCAAGCGTTAAACCGTTGGCGGCGACTTTGCTTTCTAAAGCAATACCTGCTGTGTTGTCGGGTGCAATGACGTCGTAGGAGCGTTGAAACTCTGGTTCTAATTCAGAAATCACGCTGAGGCGCTCCTGACTAATCGTCGCCGCCAGTCGGGCAAAAGGTTCGTCCCAGCCAGTCAACGTATCCAGCAACTGCGAATGCGACATCGACCGCGACGATTTGAGCAGTGCATTTCGTTGCTTCACCACGCGGTCGTATTCGCCATACACCTGATGGAGTGCGGGTTTCAAAACAACTACTGCGTCATCGAGGTAGCGGCGACGAATGCCAGGCTCACCCCTAATAATCGAGAGGTCTTCTGGGGTAAACAGAACTACCTTCAGCCATCCCACTAACTCACCTACGGGAATGTTTTGGCCGTTTTTCTTGGCGCGGTTAGAGCCGCTGGCTTTTAATTCGAGCGCGAGGTCCACTTTTCTGGTGTCGTGGTGAATTGTTGCGAGCACAAAAGCAGATGGGCAGCCCTCTCGAACCAAAGCCTTATCGACCGATACGCGATGAGACGACAAGTTTGCGAGGTATCCCAGGGCCTCAACGAGATTTGTCTTGCCTTGACCGTTTGATCCCACGAACACACTGACCCCTGGCTGGAGTGAGAGCGTGGTCGACTCATGGTTGCGGAAATCCCGCAACGACAAGTCACTGACCCACATGGGCCAGTTAGCGCATCAACAGATTGGGCTGCAGCAGGTAGCGGTAGTTGGCGTCGTTATCGCCGTCACGCGAGGTTTGTGCAGTGATGAGTACAGGTCCTGGCTTGTTCGGGTTATCGGTTGGAGTAAATCCGATACGCGCGAATTCGCTGCCAGTGTGGCTAAGACCATCAATAAGGAACCCTGGCTTAAGAGAGACAACGCATTCATTTCCCACTAAGTGACCGTCTGTGGTCTCAGATGCTTGTGCCTGCTCTGAACCAAGCGCTTCAAGCAAAACACCGTCGGCCGTGAACGAGTAACGAAGTGGGGCTTCACGCTCAATTACCAGGCTTACGCGACGGGTAGCTTCGATGAGCTCTTGGGTATTAACCACTGCGTAGTTGTCGGTAACTTCTGGGAACAAACGTTGCACCGGTGGGAATGATCCCTTAATCAGCAACGACGTAACGGTCTTATCGCCAGCGCTGAAGGCAACGAGTTCGCGATCACCGCCCGTTGAAATAGTGACGGTTACGGAATCGGCGTGGGCAAAAGTCTTACCCACTTCAGACAGCGTGCGAGAAGGAACCAAAGCGCTGACGTCACTAAGTGATTCAGACTAGTTTCAGGTAATAGCGCGAACCG
>CAYXEM010000103.1:0-3049 GCA_964464045.1 uncultured Microbacteriaceae bacterium
AATGATTTGGCGCTCAATCAGGGCGTCATCGGAGTAGGTAAATGCGTGGACCATGGCACGACGAAGCTCGTCGAGTGAATTCACCCAGCTGACACCCTGTGCTGAGCCTCCCCTGGCGGGCTTGACTACCACGGGGAACCCGAGGGTGTCCGAGACTACTTCGAGGACGCTTTCTGCACCGAGCTCACGGAAGGCATCGCGGCTCAAACTAATGGACTCTGGGGTGGCAACTCCCGCGCGCTCCACCATAGTTTTGGCCGAGGGCTTGTCCCAGGCAAGACGGGTGGCGGCACTCGGCGAGCCCACATAGGAAATACCCATCATTTCCAGCAGGGAGCGAAGCGCGCCATCTTCACCGCTGGCACCATGCAGGACCGGCCACACCACATCCGGCTTGTCAGCGAGGAGCTTTTCGACCAGGGTGGCGTCTGGGTCAGCGATGGTTACACTCACCCCGTTAGCTTCGAGACCGTCGGCGACGAGTCGACCAGAGCGTAGAGAGATGTCTCGCTCGTGGGAAATTCCTCCGGCGAGTACTAATACAGATGGCGTCGACACGTTGGGTCCTTCTTAGGCGAGGTTGGGGGGCGGTGAGCCCACGTGGGCATCAGATGATGTAGCGGTGGGCTTGGGGTCGAAAGTTTCGATGAGTTCGACTTCTTCCCTAATCACCTTGGCGAGGCGAGAGATTCCTTCACGGATGTTGTCTGGGGTGGGGTAGCAAAATGCCAAGCGCATATGTGCTGCTCCGCGCCCATCGGCGAAAAACGCAGTGCCTGGCGTGTAGGCCACAAGCTCGGTGACTGCACGAGGCAGCATTTCTTTGGAGTTCAGGCCTTCAGGCAAATCCAGCCACAAGAAGAACCCTCCGCCGGGGTTTGTGTGGCGCACACCAGGCAATTCATGGGCAAGCGCGTCAACCATGGCGTCTCGACGCTCTTTGTACAAACCACGGAACTCGTCGATCTGTGCTTGCCAGTCAGTGTGAGCGAGGTAGTCCGCCACGACCAACTGCGAGAAAGGACTGGGCGACAACACAGCAGCCTCTGACGCTAAAATGAGTTTTTCTCGAATACCGTGGGGGGCGACGACCCATCCCACACGAAGCCCAGGAGCCAGGGTCTTAGAGAACGACCCCAAATAAATAATTCCCTTATCGCCGGCAGCCCTCATTGCAGGAGGAGCCGGCTGGTCAAACCACAACAGGCCATAAGGATTGTCTTCAACAATCAAAATCTCTGCCTCGTGGGCAATGTCAATAATTTCCAGGCGGCGCGCAGCGCTTAAGGTCACACCCGCTGGGTTTTGGAAGTTGGGGATCAAATAGATCATCTTGATTGGCTTGCCCTCTGAGCGAGCCTGATCAATGGCCTCCTGGAGGGCGCTTGGAATAATGCCGTCATCATCCATCGGAACGTGGCGCACATCGGCCTGGTAGCTGCGGAATACGCCCAAGGCGCCGACGTAGCTAGGGGACTCGGCCAACACCACATCACCCGGGTTAATAAAGAGTCTCGCGACCAAATCGAGTCCGTGTTGGGAGCCAGTAGTGACGACGACGTCGTCTGGACGGGCTGAAATGCCCTCTTTGGCCATGACCTGAACGATTTGTTCACGAAGCAGCGGGTGGCCTTGCCCTGAGCCGTATTGCAGGGCTTCTGGACCGCGCTCGTCAATGACTCGGTTAAGGGTCTCTTTGATGCGCTCTTCAGAAATTGCCCGCACATATGGCATTCCACCCGCCAGTGAGACCACTTCGGGCCTGTTCGCGACGGCGAATAGGGCGCGCACCTCAGATGCGCTCAGCCCGCTCGAGCGATCGGCATAGTGATGCATCCAGGGGTCGAGGATGATTCCCTGGGTGTTTTTATCCACCATGGTTGCTCCCTAGAGGGCGGGCACGTATCCCACCAGGGTAGGGCAGACTAGGCGAGGAATTCAGCCAAGTCCTGCTCGAGTGCAGGCTTTGGCTTTGCGCCGATGACCGTTTTGACCACTTCGCCGCCCTTGAACACCTTCATCGTCGGGATCGAGGTGATCTGGTACTTCATCGCGGTTTCAGGGTTGTGGTCGACGTTGAGCTTCACGATTTCGATCTTGTCGGCGTGCTCAGTGGCGATCTGGTCCAAAATTGGCGACACCGCGCGGCAAGGGCCACACCATTCGGCCCAAAAGTCCACCATGATGGGCTTTTCGCTGGCGAGAACATCCTCGGCGAAGGTCTGGTCACTGACGTCTTTGGCGCTCATTATTTCTCCTCGTTAATTAGCTAAGCGACTCTAAGTAGTGTTGCGCATCCAATGCGGCGACGGTTCCAGAACCCGCAGCAGTAATGGCTTGGCGATAGGTGGGGTCGATCACGTCTCCCGCGGCGAAAACGCCTTCGATGGAGGTCTTGGAGCTTCGCCCATCGACCTTGACGGTTCCGTGCTCGGTGAGGTCGAGTTTTCCGTGCACGAGGTGGGTTCTGGGGTCAGATCCGATGGCCACGAAGAGACCATCGAGATCCAGAGTGGTTTCCTCACCGGTCTCCGTGTTCTTAAGCCCCACGCCAGTGACCTGCTCGGTGCCATAGATGTGGGCAACCTGCTGGAAGTACTTAAATTCGATTTTCGGGTCCGCCTTAGCCCGGTCGATCATCGCGGCAGACGCACGCAAGTTATCTGAGCGGTGGATGATGTAGACCTTGTCGGCAAATCGGGTGAGGAAGGTTGCTTCCTCCATCGCGGAGTCTCCACCGCCGACCACAGCAACTGTCTTTTCGCGGAAGAACGCACCATCGCAGGTGGCACACCAGCTCAAACCGTGGCCGCTCAGGGTTTCTTCTTCGGCCAGTCCGAGCTTGCGGTAGGCAGAACCGGTGGCGAAGATCACGGCTTTCGCTTCCAATACGTCACCATTTCCGAGGGTGACCTTTTTCACAGGACCCTCGAGGGACAACTCGGTGGCGTCGTCGTAGATGATTTCTGCGCCGTGTTTTTCCGCCTGGGCCTGCATTTTCATCATGAGTTCTGGACCCATGACGCCATCAGGGAAGCCGGGGAAGTTG
>CAYXEM010000104.1:0-3016 GCA_964464045.1 uncultured Microbacteriaceae bacterium
TGCCACACTGCCCGGGGTGGGCAGGTTGCGGATCACGAGGAACTGCTGACCCATGGTCCAGAAGTTAGAGACCAGCCAGTAGAACATCACACCGAGTGGGAAAAAGACACCGGAGAACAAGAACACCAACGGCAGCATGTACAACAAGATGCGCTGCTGGCGATACATCGGCGATTCCTTCATCGCGTCCGATTGGTTCTTGGACATGATCTGCAGCTGGGTCACAAACTGCGAACCAGACATCAACACGACCATCACACCGGCGATTACCGCGACAGCGATGGTCTGTGCCCCTTCAAGGCCCGCTTCGCCATTGAGGGCGGTCTGCATCGTGGCGCTCAGTGGCGCTAAGCCAAATAGTTCTGCGTTGGCAAACTGAACCGCAAGGTCTCTGGTCATGAACGAGACACCGGCGTTTCCAAGACCCGCCTCGGAGAGCACACGGAAGAGACCAAAGAAGATCGGCATCTGCAGGAGCAGTGGCAAACACGACGAGAACGGGTTGGTTCCCGCCTTGGAATACAAAGCCATGGTTTCGCGGCTCATCGCCTCGCGGGAGAACTGGTCTTTCTTGCCCTTGTACTTATCCTGAATTTTTTTCAGGTCTGGAGAAATCTCCATCATCTTGCGCTGACTCTTAATCTGGCGCACGAAAACCGGGATAAGAGCGGAGCGGACCACAAGCACCAAGACGGTGATCGCGAGGACCCAGCTCAATCCAGAGCCACCCTCAAAACCGAGGTACTCAAAGGCGCGGTGGAAGCCCACCAACATAGCTTCGATGACCCATCTAATGGGCCACAGAATCGTGTCGATAATTCCCACCGGCTAGACCTCTTTCTTTGGGCGGACAAAACCGTGTTCGGTTAATTCGAGATACGGGCGTAATCCTTCCGGTGGATCATCAACCCCGCCACGAGAAAACGGATTACACCGCAGTACTCGCCAGGTCGCAAGACCAATGCCCCGGAGTGCCCCATGATACTGAATTGCCTGGAGAGCGTAGAGCGAACAGCTTGGGTAGTAGCGGCAGACCTGGCCATACAGCGGCGAAATCACCTTCCGATAGCCAATGAGAAACCCGATGAACAGGTTGCGAGGTACCAGACCCACTCGAGTCCACACCTGGCTCACGATGAGGCCTTAGCGGGTGCGAGTGCGGTGGACATCATCTCTAAAATCTGATTAAAACTCAGTTCGTGTGCGCCGGGGGACGCCTTCACGACCACGTCAAGTGGAGCCATGTCGGGAAGAAGGATTTTGAATGCTGACCGAACCCGCCGCTTCACGAGATTTCTTACCACCGCGCCACCAACCGCCTTCGAGACCACAACGCCCAAGCGTGAGACACCCTCAGTTGGTGCAGTGGCAATGAGGCCTAGTGGTGTGGAGTGTTTTTTTCCACGCCGAAAGAGGCGACGGAAATCATCGCTGTGATTAATCCGGTGCTGCGGTGGGAGCACCTCAGCTCACCGACCTAGGCGGAGAGTTCCTCGCGGCCCTTACGACGACGGGCGGCAAGGATCGCACGACCGGCACGGGTACGCATGCGAGCACGGAAGCCGTGGGTCTTCGCGCGGCGGCGATTGTTGGGCTGGAAAGTACGCTTTGACATCTAGATAACTCCTGGCGGTGTCCTGACTGATCTGCCAGGAAAGACTGTTCGAAACCGACACATCAGGATACGGGCGAAACAAGGGCTAGGTCAAACCCTAAAAAATAGTTATCCACAGAATTCCTGGTTTGATGCAAGATTGTGGTCGGTGCATATTCGGGCACTAATGTAAAAGCTTGCGTTATCCACAGGTTGGAGGGGACATGGCAGAGTCGGATTTCGACGTCGATCAATTGTGGTCGGCTGTCCTAAGCCACCTCGCCACCGATAACCGCATTACTCCTCAATTGAGGGGCTTCCTCGACCTCGTCGAACCCCGCGGGGTACTGCAAGGGGTCTTGTATCTCGAAGTTCCCAATGAGCTCACTCGCGGAATGTTGGAACAGCGCGTTCGTATCCCCCTCATTTCGGCCATGGAAAGCATCGAGGGGAATGAGATTCAAAACTTCGTCTTGGTGGTGAACCCAGAAATTGAGACGCGCGAGCGCTCGGTTGATTCGACTCCAGTGAGTGACCCCATGGTGAATGTCTGGGATAACACCGACACTCAGCCCATTAGTTCACCGCAGCTGACCAGGCTCAATGACAAATACACGTTTGACAGCTTTGTTATTGGGCCCTCTAACCGCTTCTCTCATGCTGCAGCTGTAGCCGTTGCGGAAGCACCGGCCAAGGCCTACAACCCGCTCTTTATTTACGGCGGCTCCGGTTTAGGTAAAACCCACCTTCTGCACGCCATTGGTCACTACACACAAAATCTCTACAAGGGCATTCGTGTGCGCTACGTCAGTAGTGAGGAATTCACCAACGACTTTATTAATGCAATTGCTAACAACCGCTCGCACGAATTCCAAAATCGCTACCGCGAGGTAGACGTCCTCCTCATCGACGACATCCAGTTTTTACAAGGAAAAGACTCGACTCAGGAGGCGTTCTTCCACACCTTTAACACTCTTCATGACCACAACAAGCAGGTAGTGGTCACCAGCGATCTCCCGCCAAAGCAACTCACTGGTTTCGAAGATCGAATGCGCACGCGCTTCGAATGGGGATTGATCACCGACGTTCAAGCACCAGACCTCGAAACGCGTATCGCCATCTTGCGCAAAAAAGCAGCAAGCGATGGCCTCAATATTGGCGATGACGTTTTGGAATACATGGCCTCGAAAGTCTCGACCAACATTCGAGAACTAGAAGGTGCACTGATTCGCGTCACTGCCTTCGCAAACTTGAACAAGTCTCCCGTCTCTATGCCTCTTGTTCACACGGTTATGAAAGACCTCGTGCTCAGTGAAGAAGCCAATGTTGTCTCACCCACCGAGATCATTAGTGAAACCGCGTCTTATTTTGAACTGACCGTTGAAGACCTCTACGGTTCCTCTCGTTCAGCCCTGATCGCAC
>CAYXEM010000105.1:0-3010 GCA_964464045.1 uncultured Microbacteriaceae bacterium
CCTGCAAGAGCGGACACGAAGCCGGAGATCAAGAATCCAGTGAGGATGCGGCGCTTAACGGGAATACCCGCGTCGACGGCAGCTTGACGGTTTCCACCTACCGCGAAGAATTCGCGTCCCATCTTCACTCGGGACACAAATACCTGGATCGCGATAAACACCAGGATGAAGATCAGCACTCGGGGGGTGATGGGCCCGATAAGGGGGAGGCCGAAGGCAATACCAGCGTCCTTGTTCTCGAGGCTCACGGGAGCTTCGTCAGAAATAACAAAGGCAAGTCCGCGGAGAGCAAACAGCATGCCAAGCGTCGCGATGAAGGAGTTAATCCCAATGACCGCGACAAAGAATGAGTTGATCAGCCCCACAATCAATCCCGTGGCCAACGCGGCGAGGATTCCCAGTCGGAGGTCTGGGATGCTCGCCATGATGACTCCCGAGAGAGCCAGTGTGCTGGCGACGCTGAGGTCGAGCTCGCCCATCAAGATCACTGCGGTAAGCCCAAGTGCCACAATTCCGATCAGGGCAATGCGGCCAAGGCTTACGGGGTAGGCCACGAACACCAGTGGTTCAGTAAACGCAACTCCCACAAGGATGACGGCAAGCAGAGCAACACCGCGGCCTTCGGTTCGGCGTGCAACGAGAGTGCGGAAGCGCCCCCACAGGGTTGCATCGGCAACCTTGCCCAATTGCATGGTCTGGCTCATCGCTTTGACACCTTTCTAGCCACTGCGTCGACAGTTACCGCGAGGACAATGAGCGCTCCGAGCGCCACCTGCTGATAACCGAAGCTGATTTGGGAAAGAACAAGAATGTTTGTCAGCACACTGACGAAGATCACACCGAGGAGTGTGCGGAAAATGCTTCCCTTTCCGCCGAACACGCTTGTTCCTCCCACAATGATTGCTGCGAGAGCTCGGAAGTCGTATCCGGTTGACATTGCCGAGACCGCGGTGTTTGAGAAGGCGGCCAGGACGAATCCTGCAATCATGGCCGCAATTGCGGTCACGATGAATGCTCCGATAACCACCATTCCGGTGTTGGTTCCAGACAGTCGCGTCGCCTTTTCGTTCACGCCGAACGACTTCACTAAGAAGCCGAAGTTTGTCCTGGTGAGCAGGATCGAGAGCAGAATCGTCATGATTAACAGCACGATTGCTGAGTAGGGGATTGGTCCGAGCTTTCCCAGACCAAATTCACGAATTGCGCCGTCTTGAGGCCCAAAGAAGATTGACCCTCCCGAGAAGTAGCGCAAAACACCTAGGCCGATATAGGTCGTTGACAGTGTCACGATCACCGCATTGGCTTTGAAATACCCCACCGCGACACCATTGATTACGCCAAATACCAGTGCCGCGGCAAGAGCGGCGAGCATTGCCAACGGAATTCCGTATTCGTTACTGACGGCAATCAAAATCACGGCAGATGTCGCCACCTGGGCAACCACAGACAAGTCGAGGTAGTTTCCACTGATCACCACGAAGGTCATACCCACCGCAACGATTCCAATAGGAGCGGCGCGGTGGAAGACGTCGGTGATGTTGTAGAGCGCGGCGAAGCCGTCGACGAAGATAACCGCAAAGACGATGAGCAGGGCGGTGAAGACGAAGATCCCGTTTTCTGCCAACCACAGCACTGCCTTGTTACCGGCGGACTGCTTCGCCTTCGACTCGGCAGGAGCGATATCCGCCATAGCGATTGCTTCAGTGAGAGTTTCTTTAGCCACTATGCATCCACCATCTTTTCTCCAGAGGCCAGCGACATCACTGACTTCTCATCCGCTTCTGATTGGGCGAGCGTGCCCATGATTTGTCCGTCTCGAACGACGTGAATCACGTCTGAGAGCTCAAGCAGTTCAGGCAGGTCCGAGCTGACGACCAGCACAGCGGTGCCGTTGTCGGCTAGTTCCTTCACGAGGCGGTGAATTTCGGCCTTTGCACCGACATCGACGCCTCGTGTGGGCTCGTCGAGCACCATGAGGGCGGGCTTGCGGCCAAGCCACTTGGCAATGACAATCTTCTGCTGGTTACCACCGCTGTATTGGCCCGCTTCGCGCCTAATCTCAGGCGGGCGAAGGTTGACCTTTTCCGACAACTCTTTCGCAAAGCTTGCAATCTTTCCGCGCAGCTGGAAACCGGCGGTGGACAGCTCCTTACGGTTGGGAAGGTTGATGTTTTCGGCCACCGTCATGCCCAGAGCAAGCCCGTCAGTACGGCGCTCTTCAGGGACGTAACCCACACCCGCACGCACCGAAGACTGGTAGCTGGTGAGTGAGACGGTCTTGCCGCCGACTGTCATCGACACCGTTCCTGCATTTCGGTCGTCGGCGCCGATGATTGCTCGAACGAGCTCAGTCCGGCCTGCACCGACAAGTCCGCCAAGGCCGACAATTTCGCCTGCACGAACTTCAAGATCAATTCCATTTACGCCCGGTGCTTTGATGCCCTTTGCGCTGAGGACTACCTCACCTGGCGATGCTGTGCGGTGCGATTTCAGGTCTGCCTTGAGCTCACGGCCGACCATTTGGTCAACGACAGCATCAGGCGTGGTGTCATCAATTGATGAATTGGCGACGAGCTGGCCATCTCGAAGAATGCTTACTGAGTGACAAATCCTAAAGACCTCAGGAATGCGGTGTGAAATGTAGACAATCGCCATGCCGTTCTCGGCGAGACGCTGCAGCATTTCCAAGAGGTAGTCGGTTTCCGCTGGTGTCAACGTTGCCGTTGGCTCGTCAAGAATAAGGACCTTCGGCTTGCGCGCGACTGCGCGGGCAATCTCGACGAACTGTCGAAGTGCCACTGAGAGTCGAGAGATGCGCTCGTCCAGGTCGACTGAAACACCAATTTCCTTGAGGGCATCGGCAGCAATCTGCTTCAAGTCTTTTTGTTTGGTGAATCCTGCAGTGGTGGGAAACGCTCCCAGCGCGATGTTTTCGGCAACCGTCATTTCAGGAACCAAGCTGAGCTCTTGGTGGACCAATGAGATCCCAGCATCAATTGCGTTCTTCGCT
>CAYXEM010000106.1:0-3001 GCA_964464045.1 uncultured Microbacteriaceae bacterium
GGTCGCCGGAGAATCCTGCCGCTTTGGCAAGTTCAGCGGGGTCAAAACCCTGGTCGCCTTCAAACATGCGGCGCACGGCGTCTCGAATCCACTCCTCCGGGTTGGGGGTGTTTTCGGGCTCTTCTGGCTCTGCCATGGCACAACGCTACCGGCGTTCCCCCTGAAAACGTTGGTTGTTCGCCAGGGGCTTGCCCATAGTTTGGCTCACTACACTGGGGCGCTATGACCGGGAGGAGGTGGGCGAGATGGTGATGTTTTCGTCGCCGGATCCCACCCGATCCGTGAGATCCGGTTCTAGGAGAGCTGGTTGGGCGCTGTTGCTGGTGACGGTATTCGCAGCGGCAGGGGTCAGTTTGGTGCCCGCCCCATACGTCATCAACCAGCCAGGTCCCACTTACGACACCTTGGGTGAGGTGCAGGTTGACGAACACGACGTGCCGCTGATCACCGTGCATGGCGAGCCAGAGCACCCTGAGTTTGCCGAAATCAGGATGACGACGGTGACCAGATTAGGCAGCCCCGACAACTTGCCGAGCTGGGGTGAGGTGATTGCCGCGTGGCTATCGCCTGAGCGCGCAATCTTGCCGGTGGAACAAGCCTTTCCTCCAGGGATCACATACGAACAAACCCGCGAAGCTGCTCAGATAGAGATGCAAAATTCGCAGCAAGAAGCCATTGCTGCGGCACTGGGCTATCTCGACATTCCCTACGACAGTTTCCTCGTGGTCGTCCAAGCAATGGAGGGTGGCCCGAGCGAAGGCGTTGTGGAACCAGGTGACATCGTGCTGCGTGCCGGTGGTGAAGCGGTGCGAGACGTCACCAAGTTGCGCGCGCTGATTGCAGAAAGCGGGACGCAGACCCCCTTTGACATCGTCGTCGATCGAGGTGGTGTCGAAGTAGACCTTCAAGTCCTCCCGAAAATGTCTGATGGCCCCGAACCCTTCCCTGCCATCGGAGTGCTGGTGTCTGGCAAGTACAGCTTCCCAGTAGACGTGGAAATCCAACTGAGCAACGTGGGCGGCCCGTCGGCTGGGCTGCCGTTTGCTCTAGGAATTATTGAGCGGATGACCGATGAGCTGATCGCCGATTCCCTCACTATTTCTGCCACGGGCACCATCTCCGCTGACGGGACAGTTGGTGGAGTAGGCGGTGTCCTCCAGAAGGCTTACGGCGCATCAGCTGCGGGATCGGAGTATTTCTTGATACCCCGAAGCAATTGCGACCTCGTCCCGTCAGAAAGTGTGCGAGGAACCAGGATTGTTCCGGTGAGCACCCTGTCTGAGGCGCTTGACGCACTCGATTTGATTCAGCAGGGAGAGCCACTGCCGAGTTGTTCAATTCCTCAAGACGCTATGCCCACAGAGGAATCCCAGGGGGTCGGCACCAAGGGTTTGTAGACTGGCGCGGTACTTAGCGGATAGAACGCGGGAGATTACGTGTCACAAACCACTCGTCCAGGTCAGAACCGATCCAGACTGACCTTCGGTATCACCGCAGGTATTCTCGCTGCGATCGTTGCGGCGTTTTTTACCTTCGCATCGCTGTATACAGAGGTGCTGTGGTTTGACCACGCGGGCTACCTCAACGTGTTGCTCACACAATGGTTTGCGACGGCAGCAATGTTTGTCGTCGGGTTTTTGGGCATGGCGTTGCCGGTGGGGATCAGCATTGATCTCGCCTATCGATTCCGCCCGGTCTATGCCCGTCTCTCCAACGAACTTGACCGTTACCGGCAGCTGATTGACCCGCTTCGTCGCCTCGCGATGCTGGCTGTCCCCGCAGTACTTGGTCTTTTTTCGGGTCTTGCCGCTGCTAATTCGTGGCCACAGTACCTGTTGTGGCTAAACCGCACCGAGTTTGGTGTGGCTGACCCAGAATTTGGCCAAGACGTCGCCTTCTATGTCTTTGACTTGCCGGTGTTCATGTCGGTTGTGGGCTTTGCCAGTTCCGTCATCATTACCTCTGCAATTGCCGCGGCAGCTACTGGTTTCCTCTACGGAGCTATTTCGGTCGATGGCCGTGAGTTCCGTATCTCTCGTGTGATGCGCATTCACCTCGCCGTGCTGGGTGGGCTCTACTTCCTGACCCAGATGCTGGGACTATGGCTTCAGCAATACGACGCACTGGTCACCCCAAGCTCCGGATTCTTGCCCTTTGGTGCAGGGTTCACCGAAGCCAACGCCACTATTCCCTCCCGCGCAATCCTCGCCGGCATTGCCGCACTAGTGGCCATCGCGTTCATTATCACCGCGGTAATTGGCCGCTGGCGCCCCGCAGTGGTGGGAACTGCACTGTTTGTTGTCTCGTCTTTGGTCATCGGGCAGGGCTACCCCTGGGTTATCCAGCGGTTCCAGGTCGACCCCAGTGCCAGGACTCTTGAGGCGAGCTTTATCGAACGGAACATTCAAGCTACCCGAGACGCCTACGGCCTCAGCGATGTTGTGGAGATTCCCTACCAGGCAGAAACCGAAGCCTCTGCTGGTGCCCTGCGGGCTGACGCGGTCACTGCGGCCAATATCCGCATCATTGACCCTGCTCTGGTGACTGACGCGTTTAGCCAGTTGGAGCAGTTCCGCCAGTACTACCGCTTCCCGACTTACCTCGATGTCGGGCGCTACGACGTGGATGGCCAGTCCACCGACACCGTTCTGGCTGCTCGTGAGTTGAACCTTGATGGTCTGAACTCACAGACCTGGTACAACAACACCGTTGTCTACACCCACGGTTATGGCCTGGTTGCCGCCTACGGTAACCGTCGTACTGAAGACGGCCAGCCCACCTTCATCGAGTCGGGTATTCCCGTCTCAGAGACGCTCGGTGAGTACGAACCGCGTATCTACTTTGGTGAGAATTCTCCCGAATACTCAATTGTGGGTGGCCCCGAGGGCTCTCCCGCGCTTGAGCTTGACTACCCATCCGGCGGCGAAGGAAGCGACGCAAACGCCACGTACACTTACGCCGGAAATGGTGGCCCATCGCTCGGTTCGCTGTTTAGTCGACT
>CAYXEM010000107.1:0-2967 GCA_964464045.1 uncultured Microbacteriaceae bacterium
AAGGAATCCGCCTGATTTGGGGGAGCCTGGCCAACAGTAGAAGTGCACTGTGAGTCGTTCACAGTAGACCACCACCGGTGACCAGCTTCACTCCGCATACCGAGTAGATGGATGGATGTGCAGTTATGTCAGTGCACGAGTGCGCACTGCTGATAATGCTACCAGCAGAGAGGTAAAAAACCCGGGTGGGTTATCGACGAAGGCCGAGGCGCTCGATCAGCGAACGGTAACGCTCGATGTCGATGCGCTGCAGGTAGCCAAGCAGGCGACGACGCTGACCAACCAGTAGAAGCAGTCCACGACGCGAGTGGTGGTCGTGCTTGTGGGTCTTCAGGTGCTCGGTGAGTTCGTTAATGCGGTGAGACATCAGAGCAATCTGGACCTCGGGTGAACCGGTGTCGCCGGGCTTGGTCTGGTACTGCTCGATGATGGTCTTCTTTTCTTCGGCGGTCATTGACATGTGTCGCCCCTGCTCTTTCTTTGTCTCGCTGCGCGGCGCGGCACCCTGATGGTGACGCTCTCTCTATCCGCGGCCGGTTTACGGCACAAGCGACAATGCTAGCAGGCAATTTGGGCGTTCTTTCCACCTAACCGAGCGCCCTTCTGCGAGTAACCTGGAGGAACGAACCTCACAAAGGACACGTCATGACAGATAGCCCCGTCACGCAGCTCACCGACGACGAAGCCTGGGAGCTTCTGGCCACACACGAAGTCGGACGCCTCGCGACCACAGCAGGCGGAGTACTCGACATCTTCCCGATTACCTACGTCGTGGACGGGCGCACGTTGGTGTTCCGCACCGCTCCAGGCACAAAACTTGTTGAGCTGACGATCAACGACCACGTGGTGTTTGAAATCGATTACTACGACGATGTTGAGGGCTACTCAGTCGTCCTCCACGGCACCGCCGAGCAGCTCGACTCGATGGGCGATGTGGATCAGGCGAAGCTATTGCCCCTGCCTTCGCTGTTTCCCACGGAGCGCCCCCGCTATGTTCGCATCCACCCCGACAGGGTCAGCGCGCGTAAATTCCGCCGCGAATAGACACGAATTCCGTTATCAAGCTGTAATCAGCCAAAGTATTGACCTTCTGGCCAATCGCGAGGACACTGACATCAAGTTACTCGCCGCTTAGTCGAGCCGGAGGCATCGCCCCGCTCCTAGGCGGCGAGGTTCATTTAGGCCTCGTTTTCACCAAGCTCTGGGGCCACAACTTGGGTCGTTGCGTCGAGTGCGCCGCTTAAACGGCCAGGCTGCAATACGCGATCTAACTCTGCTTCTTCCATCAACCCGGCGGCGAGGACAAGTTGTCTAATTGTTTTCCCGCTCGTGAGTGCTTCGTGGGCGAGGGCGGCTGATTGTTGGTAGCCAATGTAGGGAGTAAGCGCTGTCACTACGCCCACACTCGCCGACACCTGCTGGTGGAGGCGTTCGGTATTCGCGGTGATTCCTTCCACGCAATTAACTCTGAGGGTTCTACACGCTCTCTCCATCCACACCAGAGACTGTAGGAGCGACGAGGCAATCACGGGTTCAAAAGCGTTGAGCTGTAACTGGCCCGCCTCTGCTGCAGCAGTGACCGTCGCGTCCGAACCGATCACAGCGAAGGCAACCTGGTTCACTACTTCGGGAATCACTGGGTTCACCTTGCCGGGCATAATTGACGACCCCGCCTGCACGGCGGGAAGGTTAATCTCCCCCAAGCCCGCTTGAGGCCCGCTCGAGAGCAAGCGCAAGTCGTTGCAAATCTTCGAGAGCTTCGCGGCAGATCGTTTAAGAGCTCCGCTGAGAGTCATAAAGACTCCCGTATCGCTAGTGGCCTCAATCAGATCAGGTGCGGTGCGAATCTCAAGCTCTGTGATGTGCGCCAACTCAGACCGGACGATTTCCGCATAGCGCGGGTCTGCGGTAATCCCAGTTCCGATCGCTGTTGCACCTAGATTGACTTCGCACAGGAACGGAACGACTTCTATCAAGCGGTCGTAATCCTCAGCGAGTGTGGTGTGAAAGGCGTTGAATTCCTGGCCCAAAGTCATCGGAACGGCATCCTGGAGCTGAGTCCGCCCTACCTTTAGAACGCCATCGAATTCGTCTCCCTTCGCGTCAAACGCTTGGGCAAGTTGTTGATGCTCGGGAAGGAGCCTCTTAATTCCGAGCACCATCGCGAGCTTGATCGCGGTGGGGTACACATCGTTTGTGGATTGGGAACGATTGACATCATCGATTGGATGGAGGAATTGGTACTGCCCCTTCTCGTGGCCCAAGATTTCGAGGGCCCGATTGGCGATCACCTCGTTGGCGCACATATTGGTCGATGTGCCCGCCCCGCCTTGGATGGAGCCAATCACGAATTGATCATGGAGTGCACCATTGATGATTTCATCGCAGGCTTGCTCGATTGCGTCGGCCTTGTGGGTTTCGATGTCACCCAGGAGCCTGTTTGAGCGAACCGCCGCTTTTTTTACCCAGGCCAGCGCTGTGATCAAATCCGGGTAGTTCGAAATTGCCCGCCGAGTTATCGGGAAGTTGTGCAGTGCGCGGGCGGAATGGATACCCCAATAGGCATCCAGGGGAACCGGGAATTCACCTAACGAGTCGCGTTCAATGCGAGTAGCAACATTGAGTTGACCGGTGGGAGGCGAGCCCAGCTCATATTGGGGCGCTCCCCCGTCGTCAAGGTTTACTGCAGGGCCTGGGCCCGTCGTGTCAACCATCACACCACCATTTCTTGGTCGCCTGGCGCCTCAATGCTGTCAGGGTGCTCCCTGCAGTCTAAATTGGCACACTTGGCCTTAAGTGATTAATGAGGTTGCGATTCGACAACAGTCCTACACTGATGGCACTGGCTGAAAGGGCGGAACATGTCTGACCAAACCATCGAGTTCTACGGCGCCCCGTGGTGTGGCGACTGTGTTCGCGCCCAGGCGCTGCTCGAGCACTACGGAGTCGAATTCCGCTATCACAACG
>CAYXEM010000108.1:0-2961 GCA_964464045.1 uncultured Microbacteriaceae bacterium
CCAGAGCCTGAGGATCCGACGATAAAGACGAACACGCCCGGTTGAACATCGAGCGAGACGTTACTCAGTGCGGGACGCGCTGCACCCCGGTACACCTTGGACACTTGGTCAAAAAGAATCATGGCGACACCAGGCTAGGTTCCTGGCCTTGTGTTTAGCCGCTACGACACTCGATCGGCGCTTTTGCGCCAGCGAATTCCTGCCCGGACAAACCCATCCAAATCTCCGTCAAAAACCGCCTGCGGTGAGTTCACTTCGAACTCTGTGCGCAGGTCTTTGACCATTTGATACGGGGCGAGAACGTAGCTTCGCATCTGGTCGCCCCAACTGGCCGTGATGTTTCCTGCAAGTTCCTTTTTCTTCGCGGCTTCTTCTTCCCGCTGTTGGAGGAGAAGGCGGCTCGCCAGCACACGCATTGCAGCTTGGCGGTTTTGAATCTGGCTTTTTTCGTTTTGGCAGCTCACCACGATTCCGGTGGGAAGGTGGGTGATACGAACAGCGGAGTCGGTGGTATTGACCGACTGACCTCCCGGGCCACTTGAGCGGAAGACATCAACGCGAATGTCGCCCTCCGGAATGTCAATTTCTGTGGTTTCTGGCATGAGAGGAACAACTTCCACCGCAGCAAACGAGGTCTGGCGCTTGCCCGCTGAATTAAATGGGCTCATCCGCACTAAGCGGTGGGTGCCCGCTTCGCTCGCGAGGTTGCCAAACGCGTAGGGAGCATCAATTTCGAAGGTGGCCGATTTAATTCCTGCTTCCTCGGCGTAACTGGTGTCGAGCACTTTCGTTGAATACCCGTGTGATTCGGCAAATCGAAGATACATCCGAAGCAGCATTTCGGCGAAGTCCGCGGCGTCTACTCCCCCGGCTCCCGAGCGGATTGTCACTACGGCTGGCATCTGGTCATACTCGCCGTCCAGAAGGGTTTTGACTTCGAGATCTTGGATCACGTTTTCTAACTCGGCAAGCTCACTGGTGAGCTCATCGGCTGCACCTGCGTCATCTTCGGCCATCTCACGCAAGACGTCAAGATCGTCCAGGCGTCCACCCAAATCTTCCAGGGTCTTCTTTTCTTGCTGCCGGTGACTTAACGCACTGGTGACTTTTTGGGCGTTATCAGGGTCGTCCCACAGGTCAGGAGCCGAAGCTTCCGCGGAGAGTCTTTCGATTTCAGAATCGAGGCTCGACGTGTCTAACACTGCGGCGATGTCGGCAAAGGAGGACCGAAGCTGCGCGATGCGCTGAGGGGTATCGAGCTCTGCCATGTCCCTCTCAGACTAGCTGAGGGGAGAAAAAGCGGTGCTCGGTAGGTCTCGCTCGTCTGCCTCAATTGCCTGAACAATTCGTCCCGCCACGAACGAGGGCGCAAGTCCTGCAGGGAATTGTGGCGCCTGCCCGGCAATGGGATGAGTCGAGAGCGCAGTTTCTGTGTGACCGGGCCTGGCATCGAGTAGGCGAATGCCGAGTCGTCGAAGCTCCCTACTCGCCGCTGCAATGTGGGCGTGGAGAGCTGACTTGACGGCAGAATAAGCCGCCAATCCAGCAGTTGGTGACTCTGCGACCACTCCGCTGATGGTCACCACGAACGGCGAGCCACCCGATTGAGCAGAGCGCTCAAGTGCAGGGGTGGCCGATCGAATCAGCGAAATGGGGGCCTTGGTGTTGACCTGCCACAGCGTCTCCACAACATGGTCTTCAACTTCAGAGGCAGGACCAAATGCAACCACTCCAGCCGCGTAGATCACTCCGTCTAGCCGCCCGTAGGCCGATTCAGCCGCGGCCACGAACCGCTCGGGAGTTCCCGCTTCAGTGACATCGCCAACTACCGTGTTCGCAGCTACTCCCAAGGAGTCGAGCGCGGCTTGGTTTCTCCCGGTGAGAGTGAGCTTTGCACCCTTGGCCGCGAGAATCTGAGCAAGTTCTTTACCCAGTCCGCCCGTTGCTCCGACAATCAATATGGATGCACCAGAGAGTTCAGTCATGAAAACAGTGTGGACGCTGAACCTCCACGCCAGCCGAGTGGTTAGTGAATGATTGCCTGTGCTCTGGCGGAAGCCCGAACGGGCAGCGACGCGGGAACGAACTCGGTGAGGACTGGTGGTCGCCACGTCGACTGCAGCGTAATTTCTGCCGACTGCCCGTCCGTGGTGGTTGACACGCTCAACACCAACTCGTCATGAAGATGCGAAGTAGAGCGAAGCGTTTCCCGCGCTACATCTCGAATTGTCGATTCTGTGAGGGGTGCGAACACTTTCCCTGACTGGAGCCTGAGAGAGGCAGGGTCGAATGATTCTGCAGATCTAAGCGCGATCGTTTCTGCGAGCGCTTGAAGTCGATGTCTCTCGATGGTGAGCGAGGCGAGGGCGCTTACTCCAAGCGAAATCGTTAACACCAGAGCGAGTAGCCCCGCCATCAGTGGCAGCATCGATCCCCGTTGCATTAGGGGTCTCCCCGGTAATGGCTCACCTGGGATGTTGCTCTCGCAGTGATCGGCACGCTGGCATCAAAATTCCCAAGGGGAAGGCTCATGAGAGGCACCTCGGTGGTCACGACAACTTCCACCCAGCTATCTGGTCCCAAACAATCATTGGAGGGAGCGCATCCAAGAGACACTGAAGCGTCACCATCAATGCCGTATTGATCAAGCGCGAGGCGTGCCGCCCGTTGCGTGTTAGATGTCGCCTGAGTAAGTGACGTGTGTTGGACGAACACCCGGGCTGCGTGTCTGGCCGCGGCCTCGGTAGCGAGTTGCGCATGCGAAATGCTCCACAACACCACCGTGAGAGACAAGACCGGGACGAATACAAGGATGGCGCCCACCAAGAATTCAAGCGAGGCGCGGCCTGACTCTGCCCTCTTAGCGAGGCTGCTCATACGGAATGGCCGCTTCCACGACGATCTCACCACCTGGTGACCACCATCCGACGGTGGGCACCGCAGACTCTAGGGTGAAGCTCA
>CAYXEM010000109.1:0-2934 GCA_964464045.1 uncultured Microbacteriaceae bacterium
CGTCGCGGTCGATTTTTACAACAGTTCCCTCGATGAGGTCTCCGTCGTTGAAGAACTTAAGAGTCTTTTCGACCTCGGCCAGGAAGTCTTCTGCGCTGCCAATATCGTTGACTGCTACTTGCTTAGGGCCTTTGGTCGCGGCGGGTGTCATACGGTTAATACTCCGATGGGTTAATCAAATCAGGGCAACCCGGCTGGGATGCCAGTGGACATGGTAAAAGCCGCCCGGCGGGCGACCCTTCAGTGTAGCCCCGCCACGCCCTACGACACAATTCTTAGTGCGCCGCGTCGTCCCAGTTCGCTCCAAAGCCAACCTGGACATCCAACGGAACTTTGAGCTCTGCGGCGTGGGACATCTCGTGCACCACTATGTCTTCAAGGGCACTGCGCTCCCCTGGGCTCACTTCGAATACCAGTTCGTCGTGGACTTGGAGGAGCATGCGCGAGCTAAGCCCTTCGTCATGTATCCGCTCCGCGATGGTGATCATTGCTCGTTTCATGATGTCGGCCGCAGTTCCCTGCATCGGCGCATTCAGCGCAGCACGCTCTGCGGCCTCTCGGGCTATCCGGTTCGGTGAGTTCAGCTCTGGGAAGGGACGCCTGCGTCCAAAGAGAGTCTCCGTATAACCATTGGTCCGGGCCTGCTCGACAACATCACGCAGATATTCTCGAACCTTGCCGAAACGGGTGAAGTAGTCAGCCATGAGGTTCTTGGCTTCACTGGGCTCAATCGAGAGCTGTTTGGCCAGCCCGTACGCCGAGAGACCGTAAGCAAGGCCATAACTCATGGCTTTCACCTTCGTGCGCTGCTCCGGCGTTACTGACTCCGGCTCCACCTCAAACACCTGGCTGCCAACGTACTGGTGGAGATCCTCACCGCGCTTAAACGCCTCAATCAGGGCCTCATCGCCAGAAAAGTGCGCCATGATGCGCATCTCGATCTGCGAGTAGTCGGCGGTGAGAAGGCCTTCATATCCTTCTGCCGCGACAAACGTGGCGCGAATTTGATGACCTACCTCGGTGCGAGCCGGAATGTTCTGAAGGTTTGGGTCCAATGATGACAGTCGTCCTGTGCTGGTGCCTGTCTGGTCAAAAGTTGTGTGAATGCGACCATCTGTCCCGACTGATTTGCGCAAACCTTCAACAATTTGACGCAGCTTGGACTGATCGCGGTGTCCAAGCAGTGCGTCAAGGAAGGGGTGAGGATTGCTCTTCTGGAGATCTGATAGCGCCTGCTGGTCAGTCGAGTAACCAGTCTTTGTCTGCCTAGTTTTTGGCATGGAGAGTTCGTCGAAGAGAACCGTCTGCAATTGTTTCGGCGATCCCAGATTCACCTCATGGCCGATGGCAGCGAAAGCTTGCTCCTGGAAGGCCGCCTCTTGGGAAGCCAGAGAATGCTCCAAGCGGTCGAGAGAAGACGTATCGGAGGATATTCCAAGTCGTTCCATCTCCAGTAACACGGGTAACAGCGGAAGCTCAATGGAGCCCATGATGTTCCGTTGCGCATCGGGTATTGCGTCTACTACCAATGGGTAGACGCGTCGTAGCCACCAGGCCTGCTGCGCCTGTGCAGGGTCGTCTTCGGCGGGAATAAGCGCGGAATCTGAGGAGATACTTTCGCCGAGGTAATGAGTCACGATGTCGTCAAGAGAGCCCACTTTTCGCCCTGGATTCTCAAGCCAGCGCGCAAGCTGTAAGTCTCCTGCTACTTCCGGAATCGGCCATCCGTGCTCCCCAAGAACGTGAAGGTCAGCCTTTGCCGCGACAAATAGCCAGTTGTGAGCACTTTCTTCAAAGGCGTGTTTCAGGGGATCAGCGTCTTTGCTGCCAGGAGTATCTGTGACCACGACCACATCGCTATCGGAGGCGATGGCAACCTGGAGACCGGTCGATGTCGCAAAGGGGACGACCCCAATGTCTCCCTGATGTTTCGACAGCCAGACTGCGAGCTCTTCGTCGAGAAGGTTTCTAACCGCCGGGACGTCAACGCTGCGCTCAACGGGAGCCACAACTTGGCCGCTTTCTCCGGCTAGCGCCACGACGCGCTCGGTCAGGGTCCGAAAACGCAGTGAGCCAAATACGTTGCGCACCGCCTCGACATCAATGGCGCCTCGCTCGAGGTCCGATACCTCCACCGGGAGTTCGACATCTCTGACCAAGGCGTTTAACTCTCGGTTTCTGAGCGCGCGATCTTTTTGATCGCGAAGGTTCTGGCCGACCACACCCGTGATTTCATCTGCGTGGGCTAGGACTTCGTCTAGCGAGCCAAATTGGTTAATCCACTTGACGGCGGTCTTTTCGCCAACCTTGTCGACTCCGATGAGGTTGTCAGAGGTTTCACCCACCAGAGCAGCAACATCGGGATAGCGCTCGGGAGGTATTCCGTAACGCTCCTCCACTGCTTCCGGCGTGTATCGCTTGAGTTCACTTACGCCGCGTGCACTGGGATACAACACGGTGACCTTGTCGGTGACGAGTTGGAAGGTGTCTCGGTCACCAGAGACAACGAGGACGTCATAGCCAGCCTCAGCACCGCGAGAGGAGAGTGTGGCGATGATGTCGTCTGCTTCATAGTCTTCCTTGGTGAGCGTGGTGACACCCATCGCATGGAGTGCGTCTTGAAGCAGTGGTACCTGGCCAATGAATTCGGGGGGCGTTTCACCCCTTGTGCCCTTGTACTCGGGATAAATCCTGGTTCTAAAGGAGAATCGGGAGATATCGAAGGCCACTGCGAGGTGAGTCGGCTTCTCGTTCTTGAGTAGCGATAACAACATGGACAGGAAGCCGTGAATCGCGTTGGTGTGCTGGCCATCTGGGGTGACAAAGCTGTCCACAGGGAGGGCATAAAAAGCGCGGAAGGCCAACGAGTGACCATCGATCAGCATCAGAGTAGGCTTTTGAGGGTCCGTCACTCCCCCAGCCTAACCGCTGACC
>CAYXEM010000110.1:0-2921 GCA_964464045.1 uncultured Microbacteriaceae bacterium
GGAACTATTGAGTGGAACAGCGTCGAAGGCCAACGCACTGAAGTGGTCGTTGATGTTCCCCTCCAATACTTGGAGGATCAACCGATGACGGCGGCTATTCCGCTGGTTTAGGAAGCGCGGCGTGCGCGAGCAGCGCGACGCTTCAGCGCGCGACGCTCGTCTTCGCTGAGTCCACCCCACACACCAGAGTCTTGGTTGGTGTCGAGTGCGTACTGAAGGCAGTACTCGGTGACGGGGCAGGTCGAGCACACAGCTTTAGCCTTGTCGATCTGGTCCACAGCGGGTCCAGTGTTTCCGACCGGGAAGAACAGTTCAGGGTCAACGGTGAGGCAGGCTGCTCGATCGCGCCAGTCCATGGGTGCTCCTTCATTTGGGTGCGAATATTCGCGTTGCTTGGGGGCTTTCGTGACACACGACAGGGCTCGAGAGTTGGCCTCTCTCAGAGGAGGAACTCCGCCCACTTCGACGTGAACATCACAACAACCGACCGCTAGACTCCCACATTCAGGAGCTTCAATCAAGAGTTGAAGGATAAATTTTTGTGAATCACTCAGATAACTCCCAGCTGGGCGTCAAGGTCCTGGTGGGCATTTCCGCGCTGGAAACCCTTGCCATTGCAGGCATCACAGCGGTTCTGGTGGTGGATTTGTTTGTCGCGAGGGCTGATTCACTCGTCACGGCTGTTTTCCTCACCGCGCTTGTGGGAGCCTTCGCGTTTGCGCTGGCGTTAATCACCAAGGGGCTGTGGGAGGGCAAATCAGCCGCGCGAAGCGCATCACTGGTGTGGCAGGTGCTTCAAGGCGCGGTGGGACTTGCCAGTGGGCAGGGTCTATTTGCCCGCATTGACCTCGCACTGCTCATCGGAGTGCCTGCGGTGGTCGCGATCGGCTTGATTTTGTTCAACAAGGGCGTCCGCGCCCACTTTGAATAGCTGAATTAAGCGTCTAACCCTAGTTTCTTGCGAAGTGATGCAACGTGTCCTGTGGCTTTCACGTTGTAAAGGGCGAGTTCAATCGCGCCCTGTTCATCAACGACGAAGGTTGAGCGAATAACACCCTGGACGGTCTTTCCATACATCGACTTCTCGCCGTAAGCGCCATATGCGTTGTGAACCGAGAGGTCTTTGTCGGAGAGCAGCGGGAAGGAAAGCCCCTCGTTGTCCGCAAACTTCTGGAGAGCAGGAAGGTCGTCCTTGGACACTCCGAGAACGACGTAGCCTGCTGCTTGCAAAGAGGCCATGTTGTCGCGGAAGTCGCAGGCTTGGGTTGTGCAGCCGGGAGTGGAGGCAGCGGGGTAGAAGTAGACAATTACTTTCTTGCCGCGGAAGTCAGACAAGGACACGGTGTTTCCGTCTTTGTCGTTGAGTGAGAAATCGGGGGCAGCGTTTCCTGGTTCCAATGCGACCTTCGACATGGGGACTCCTTTGAGGTGGGCGAGGGGGCTATCTGGAGCGTACGCGTCGAAGCTGACGTCTTGCCGAAAACCTGGTGACTTTTTCGCCACCTCCCGAGGTGCTACGCTAGGCAACTGGCCTAAGCGCCTTTCCGCACCTCTAGCTCAATTGGCAGAGCAACTGACTCTTAATCAGTGGGTTCCGGGTTCGAGTCCCGGGGGGTGTACAAATTTCCTCGCTACTGTGGGCCTATGGTCGAGCAGCAGAAGTATTCGGTGGTTGCGGAGCTTGCTGGCGGAATAGAAATCCGTAACTATCCGGAGCACAGTCGAGTCAGTGTGGACGTCGTTGCCGATCTTTCAGAAGCGGGAAGCCTTGGGTTTCGCCCCTTGGTGAACTACATATCGGGAAATAACGCTTCGGCCCAGTCAATTGCGATGACCGCGCCGGTTCTTCACACACCGCACGACCCAACCCATCACCAGGTGAGCTTCGTGCTTCCTGCCGCAGACGGGAGCCAATCCTGGCCCCACCCCTCAGATCCCAGGGTGCGGGTCGAACAGAGGCCAGCGTGCTTGGTCGCCGCCCTTCGATTCCGGGGATATTGGCGGGAAGAGCTCGTGAAGAAACACGAACGCGAGCTCGTCGCAGCGCTCGCCTCCTCAGCGTATCGTCCAGTGGGGGAGGCGTTTTTTGCTCGCTATAACCCTCCAACCACACCTGGATTCATGCGTCGAAACGAAGTTCTAGTGGAAGTGGAAGAAGTCTGAGGTCACTACCAGGGCATTGGGATGTCGCGAATGGGCACCGCGTCATCTGGAATGGCGGGGAGTGGAATCTGCCCGGCGCGGATACAAATCCACTTTAGGTTGACGGGGCTATCTGGCTTACACCTCCACGTGCGCATCACTCCTGTTCCCACCTGAACCACTGTCCCTGGATGAACGTCAACCACTTCGTCGTCTAGGCCCATTTGCCCCTCACCTTCGAGGAACAGATAAACCTCCTCGAGTTCGGAATGGCTGTGCCAGTAGCCCGCTTCTTCGCCGGGCAGATAGGACGTGGCGGTAAAGCCGATGATCTCCGAATTGAGTTCGTGATCCACCACGCGCCGACCATCGCGGGTGGTCTCTGGCACGAAACCTCCGTAGTGGTCTCGCCAGGAATCAAGTGGTCCAATTTCAGTCACGCTGTAGTTCGCCATGTCTTTCAACCTATCGGGGGCTAGTTTTGACTGATGCAGTGCACCGTCATCGTCACGCTCACCCCGCTTCCCAATATGGCCGATGCTGTGGTTGATGCAGTCCGAACAGAGCTGCCCGACATTCGTCAGGCAGAAGGCTGCGAGAGCTACGAGATTTATCGACGCGTTGACGATGTCGTGGTGTTGATTGAGACGTGGTCGAGCAGGCACACGTGGCAAAACCACTTCGAAACCGCTGCAATTGGCCGTTTACGGGCCACACTTACGCCACTTCTCGCCGTGCCGGCTGAGCGTTGGGAAACATACCCTGCCTAATTGGCGGTC
>CAYXEM010000111.1:0-2897 GCA_964464045.1 uncultured Microbacteriaceae bacterium
CCACTGCGTCTGATGAAGAAACCCCGGCTAGAGAGTCAGGGTTTCTTCATATCCTGGGGTCACTACGGGCACGCCAGTTGCTTCCTCAACGAGGGGTGCAAGCTCGTTGCGCTGATCATTTTCACCGTGGATCAAAATGATGCGCTTGGGGGCAATCTCCGCGGTTTGCAGCCACCTAACGACATCGTCTTTGTCAGCATGAACAGAGAAGAACTGAAGGTCGTGTACCTCGGCGCGCACAGGCACCATATGTCCATGAATCTTCACTTCTTCGGCGCCGTCACGAAGAGACGCTCCCCTGGTCCCGCGGGCTTGATACCCCACCAGAATCACGCTGTTGAGCGGATCGGGGAGCAAACGCTTAAGGTGGTGCAACACCCGCCCTCCGGTTGCCATTCCTGACGCCGAGACGATGATGCACGGCGGAGCGCCATTGATGCTCTTTGACTCATCTGGGGTGCGTAGCGTTTCGAGGGTTCCCGGGTCAAATACATCAGAGGCATGCAGGTGGTCACGAATTTCTGGCCGAATCTCGACGTGGTCTGCGTCGATTGCGTGGCGATAGACCACCAGTGCATTGATTGCCATGGGTGAATCGACGTAGATCGGAACCGTGGGGATGGCCCCTGATTCCATATCTTTGTTGATGGCGTGCAGGAGAACCTCTGTGCGGTCAACCGCGAAGGCGGGGATCAACACCGTTCCACCTCGGTTAATCGTGGCCGAAATCACCTCTGCGAGCGATTCATCGCGGGGTGGGTGAACACGGTTGCCGTAGGTAGATTCGACCATGACCGCGTCGTAGCGCTCTGCCGGGATGGTGTGGGGGCCTTGAAGCAGCGGATGTTCGCCTTGGCCAAGGTCACCCGAGTGAATAAGTCGTGCCCCTGGCAGGTCAATGTCGACTAGTGATGCGCCCAAAATATGGCCCGCGGGGAGGAATCGCACCCGAGCCCCTCCGGGCAAATCTCTCCAGGAGGAGAAGTTCACCGGTTGAAACAGGGAAATGGCGCCTTCTGCATCCCGCTCGTCATAGAGAGGCAGGGGAACCTTGTGCTTTGAAAAACCCTTCTCGGCGGCGTATTTGGCGTCTTCTTCTTGGAGGTGGGCCGAGTCGCGCAACACAATTGCGGCCAGGTTTGCCGTGTCCGGCGTCAAGTAGATGGGCCCTCGGAATCCTTGGCGATAGAGGCGTGGCAAATAGCCACAGTGGTCGAGATGCGCGTGGCTAATGAGGACCGCGTCGAGCTGGTCCGCCGGAATGGGGAGGTCATCCCAGTTCCGCTGGCGAAGCTCTCTGGGCCCTTGAAAGAGCCCGCTCTCAAGGAGAATCTGGTGGGAGCCGTATTCGAGGAGGAACCGACTGCCTGTGACCGTGTCCGCAGCACCAAGAAACGTGATCTGGGGGCTAGACACAGAAGTCATCGTTAGAACAATCTACGCATGTATTCGGCTTGTTGGCTATAACCAAGCCTGTCGTAGAAGCCACCCGCACGGCGTGAGGCCACTGTGAGCTGGGTGACTCCCCTTGCTTCACATTCGGCCTCAACGGCCCTGACAAGGGCTGTGCCAACGCCTGAAATGCGAGTTTCGTCATCCACCACAATTTCTTGAAGCTGTGCCGAAGGACCGTTTGAATACAGCAGAGGCGAGATGGTGGTCAGGGCATACCCCACCACTACTCCCCCTGCTTCAGCGACATGAACGAGGGTGCGATCGGTATCCGAAATCGCAAAGGAAAAAGATTCCGCATACTTCTTGGGATCAAGCTCGAACACGGAGCCTAGTTTTCCCACCAGCTCCATCACCCGTTCCTGGTCGGCAACAGTTGCCAACCGAACCGTCGGTGAATTAGCGACCAAAATATCCTCGGTAGTACTCGTAGGTCCACCCCACGAGGCCAACAAGAACGAGCGGCAGTGCGTAAAGGGCAACCCACACACCCGCAGCCATTCCGACCATGGCTAAGGCTGCACCCCCCGCGAGGAAAACCGGCCACCAACTCCACGGGCTAAAGTAACCAAGCTCAGGGTCGCCATCATCGATTTCAGCGTCTAGGCGGTCCTCCGGGAGAACCCCACCTTGGTTCTTATTCTGAACCTGTAGGTAAAACGCGATGAAGACGCTCAGGACACCACTGAGCGCGATAGCAATCGAGCCGACCCACTCCGTGTGGCCCCACTCGATGTGCGCCCACACGGTGTAGACCACAGTCAGCACGACAAAATATGCTGCGAGCACATAAAGAACAGCAATGTTGGTCTTCATCCTTAGACGCCTGCCTTCTGGCCTGCGCGGCCACTTCCCAGTTCGAGGGGCAGCGCGAGCTCCGGGTGATTCAAATCAAACGCAGGAGACTCCGAGCGGATACGGGGAATCGAGGAGAAGTTGTGGCGAGGAGGAGGGCAGCTCGTCGCCCACTCAAGCGAGCGGCCGTAACCCCACGGATCATTAACGGTGACCTTCTCACCATTGCGGTGAGTGAGATACACGTTCAAGAGGAACGGAATCATGGACAGCGCCAAAACAATCGATCCGACGGTAGACAGCTGATTCATCCAGGTGAAGCCGTCCTCTTCCATGTACGTCGCATAACGTCGCGGCATACCCATGACACCGAGCCAGTGTTGGATTAGGAAGGTCATGTGGAACCCAATGAACAACGTCCAGAAGTGAATGTGCCCAAGGGACTCATTCAACATCTTTCCGGTGAACTTTGGCCACCAGAAGTAGAAGCCAGAGAACATCGCGAACACCACGGTTCCAAAGACCACGTAGTGGAAGTGAGCCACAACGAAGTACGAATCAGACACGTGGAAGTCCAGCGGTGGTGCCGCAAGAATTACTCCGGTGAGGCCACCAAAGACGAAGGTAATCAAGAACCCAAGAGCAAACAC
>CAYXEM010000112.1:0-2866 GCA_964464045.1 uncultured Microbacteriaceae bacterium
CAGCCGGATACACTGACCCCATCATGCGGGAGCGTCGACGGGCCATTAGGACCTGTAGCAAAGTCGGTTGTGTCAACAACGCAGACGCCACCCTCACATACGTCTACTCCGACCAAGAAGCAGTGGTCGGACCGCTCGCGCTCCACCCCGAACCTCACTCGTATGACCTGTGCGTGGATCACGCTAATCGCTTGACGGTGCCGAAGGGCTGGCGGGTGGTGCGATACCGCCCCGAGCCGGAAATCTTCTGACCTAGGCTTGAGCCATGACCAGTGCGCTTCGTGACATTGTCAAGGCCTATGACGTTCGTGGCTTAGTGGCCACCCAGCTGACCCCGCAGGTGGCATACGCCTTGGGGGTGGCCGTTGTGGAAGAGCTGGGTCTTATCGGAAAGCCGTTCGTTGTCGGACACGACATGCGCCCATCGTCTCCCGAGCTTGCCCGTGCGCTCGAAGCAGGTGCCGCCGAAGCAGGTGCTCACCCGATGCCGATTGGCTTGTGCTCCACCGACATGGTTTATTTCGCCTCCGGCCACTTTGACGCTGCGGCGGCAATGATCACCGCGAGCCACAACCCTGCCGAATACAACGGCATTAAATTCGCCAAAGCAGGTGCAAAGGGTGTCAGTCTCAACACCGGGCTTTCGGGGATTCGAGACCGCGCTATCGCCTACCTCGAGGACAACCCTGAGCCCACGTTCTCACTCGATGATCCACACTCCAACGACGTCCTCGGTGACTATGTCTCGTACCTGCGAAGCCTGGTGGCCCTCGAAAACATCCGCCCGCTCAAAGTTGTGGTTGATGCGGCAAACGGCATGGGTGGCTTCACGGTCCCTGCCGTGTTTGGTGAGGGTGCAGGCTTTGCCGCCCTGCCCCTTGATGTCACTGAGATGTATTTCGAACTCGATGGCACGTTCCCCAACCACGAAGCAAATCCGCTCGAGCCCAAAAACATCGTCGACTTGCAAAAGGCGGTCGTGGAGCACGGTGCCGATATTGGTATTGCTTTCGATGGTGATGCCGACCGCTGCTTTGTCGTCGATGAAAAGGGTGATCCCGTCAGCCCGAGCGTGATTGGTGCACTGGTAGCCAAGCGAGAAATCACCAGAGTGCGCGAGCAGCTGGGTGAGGACTCCACCACGGTGTTGCACAACTTGATTTGTTCCAACGTGGTCAAAGAGACCATCGAAGCCGAGGGCGCCACTGCTGTGCGCACCTCTGTGGGCCACTCGCTGATCAAAGACGAAATGGCCCGCACGAACGCCGTATTCGGTGCAGAACACTCGGCCCACTATTACTTCCGCGACTTCTACGGTGCAGATTCTGGAATGTTGGCGGCCATGCACGTTTTGGCAGAACTGGGCCACTCTGATCTGCCACTCAGCGCGATCGGAGCCGAATACAGCCCCTACGTCCAGTCGGGAGAAATCAACACCCGCGTGGCCGATACTCAGGCGACAGTCCAGGCCGTTGCTGATGCGTTTTCGACCAAGGGCGATGTGGATCGTCTCGACGGTTTGAGCGTGATTGGCCGGGAAACGGGTGCTGAGATGTGGTGGTTTAACGTGCGTGCGTCAAACACCGAACCATTGCTTCGCTTAAACGTGGAAGCGGCTACTAAAGAGCGCCTCGACAGCCTTACTGCTGAGGTGTTGGCCATTATTTCCGCGGGTTAGTACGTGTTCACCTTCTCAGAGGGTTTTTCAGGCTTTTAGATGCCACAATGGTGGTTATGTTGACTGCTACCCCACTTCAGTACCGCGTTGCCGATTTGTCTCTCGCTGAGGCAGGCCGCCACCAACTTCGCCTCGCCGAACACGAAATGCCAGGTCTCATGGCCCTTCGCGAAGAATTTGGCCCGAGCCAACCGCTTAAGGGCGCTCGCATTGCAGGTTCGCTGCACATGACTGTGCAGACCGCTGTCTTGATTGAAACTCTCGTGGCTCTGGGCGCCGAAGTGCGCTGGGCAAGCTGCAACATTTTTTCCACCCAAGACGAAGCTGCGGCCGCTGTGGTCGTGGGTAAGGGAACCCCCGAAGACCCCCAGGGAACTCCAGTCTTTGCCTGGAAGGGCGAAACCCTGGAGGAGTACTGGTGGTGCACCGAGCAGATCTTCGACTGGTCTGCACACGGAGCCGCCGGCCCCAACATGATTTTGGACGACGGTGGCGACGCCACCCTCCTCGTGCACAAGGGTGTCGAGTTTGAAGCAGCAGGAGCTGTGCCAGATCCTCAAGCATCTGACCCCGCAGAGTGGCGCGTTGTGCTCGGACTTCTTCGGAAGTCCGTCGCCGAACACCCCTCTAAATACACCGAGATAGCTAAAGACATCAAGGGTGTCACCGAAGAAACCACGACCGGTGTTCACCGTCTCTACGAATTCTTCAAAGACGGAACCCTGCTCTTCCCCGCCATCAACGTCAATGACTCGGTGACCAAGTCGAAGTTTGACAACAAATACGGCATCCGCCACTCGCTCATCGACGGTCTCAACCGCGCCACCGACACCCTGATGGGTGGAAAGGTCGCGTTTGTTGCCGGATACGGTGACGTGGGTAAGGGATCTGCCGAATCGCTGCGTGGCCAAGGCGCCCGTGTGATCGTGTCGGAAATCGACCCGATCAACGCTTTGCAGGCGGCCATGGATGGCTACCAGGTGACTACTCTGGAGAAGGTCATCGACCAGGTCGACATCCTGGTGACCTCCACGGGTAACAAGGATGTTGTGACCGTGGATCACTTGCTGGGGCTTAAGCACCAGGCAATCGTGGCTAACGTCGGACACTTCGACAACGAGATCGACATGGCAGGGCTGGAGAGCCTTGCCGGTGCGACCAGTGTGGAAATTAAGCCCCAGGTGCACG
>CAYXEM010000113.1:0-2791 GCA_964464045.1 uncultured Microbacteriaceae bacterium
CCCCCAACCTTCTGATCCGTAGTCAGATGCTCTATCCGTTGAGCTACGGGCGCACTGTTACTAAAAGCAACGCCCATGAGCATATCAGCCAGAGCGCCGCTTCGCTTTGGCACCTCGTTTACACCGCTCTGAGCAGTAGCGAACGAGATCCCAATCGCGCTCCCATTTCTTGCGCCACTCGAACTCCTTGCCACACACCTCACACGCTTTGGGCGGGTGGCCATTCTTTGTGCGGGGACCACTAGTCACGGTGAAGGTTGGCCACAATCGCGTCTCGGAGGTAGATAGCTAAGCCCGACTCGAGGTCTTCATAATGCTTGGAAAAGCGCTCGTCGGCGACATACATCTGGCCGAGGTTGGCGTGCATCTGCTTGTCGCAGGGATAGAACCAGTCGTTAATAGCAAGTCGGCATAATTCTGCGGCGTCAATGGCTTCGTCGCTGCCTGGTTCATGACCAGCTCGCTTGGCGTCGATGACTGCCTGGGTTGCATCCTGCTGAGCCTTATACGCAGAGGCCATTTGGTCTGGCGTGTAGGACGAGAGCCGCTTGGTCGATTCTTTATAGGCGTCGGCATCTCCCCAACGGGCTCGTGCTTCCTCAGCGTGGGGTCCGTCCTCGATCGACGCCATGGCTAGGACACCTCTCCACTCAATGCGAATTCTGCAGCGTAGTGAGCATGAAGTGTGGTGGTGGGGAAATAGGTCACGTCGATGTGTTCTTGTTGAACGAGCAGTTCTATTTCTGTGCAGCCTGCAATAACGCCCTCGATGTTGTGGCTGGCCTTTGCGCGATTAATAATTTCGATGACGCGCGCTCTGGAATCGTCGTTGATAATCCCCTGCACTAATTCGTCGTAGATGATGTGGTGAAGGGCCTCGCGCTCGTAATCATCCGGAGTGACTACCTCAAGATCGAACTGTGTGGCCAGGGCGTCCTTATAAAAGGGTTGTTCCATTGTGTAGCGGGTGCCAAGCAGCAGCACCTTCTTAGCCCCCGCCCGGGTAATTGCTTCTCCAGTCGCGGTCACGATATGAAGCAGTGGGATCGAGATGACCTCGATGATGGCATCTGCGACCTGGTGCATGGTGTTGGTAGCCAGGACAATGGCGTCTGCTCCTGCACTCTCGAGTGCCGATGCGGCGCTGGCGAGAACACGACCAGCTTCGTCCCATTCACCTTTGGCTTGTAAAGCCTCGATGTCAGCGAAGTTAAAGGAGCGGATAAGGAGGTCAGCCGATGCGACTCCACCAAGACGCTCTCGAACCCGCTGATTAATCAGCCGCTCATAGACAACCGAAGACTCCCAGGACATGCCTCCCAAGAGCCCCAGTCTCAACATGGCTTACTCGGCTTCGTTGGAGGCTGGATCTTTAGCGACAGTGGAAGCGCTTCGACCTAAGCGAAGGGTGGAGAACAGTCCCAAGAGCAAGAACGCGCCTGCGGCGTAGGAGGCGAATCGGGCTCCATCAGTAAACGCCTCTCCACTCTCGCTCTGGATTGTGTCGGCAACAGACCCTGGAACGCTCATCTGCTGCAGAGCACCCGACAATTCGGGGATCGCGCCACCGGCAGAGTTCACTACCGCGGACACCACCTGGTCGCTTTGGGCCGCAGGAACTCCTGCGTCGTCGAGGCGATTCTGAAGTGACAATTCTGTTCCCGTGAACAACATTGTGCCAATTACCGCAATACCCAGAGCCGAGCCCACTTGGCGCACTGTTGACTGCGAACCAGATGCCTGGCCAGTTTCTTCCAGGGGCACATCGACCATAATCACGCCGGTCAACTGAGCTGTGGCAAGTCCCACACCCACTCCATAGATAAAGAGGAAGGCGGCGACCGAAGGCCAGCCAGTTTCAGTGGAGGCGAAGACACCGAATCCCAGGACTCCAATAATTTCTAGAGCAACACCCAGTTGCACGGCGCGGGCAGGGGGCAACTTGCCAGAGAGTGCTCCGCCCACACCGGAGGCCACAAATGCACCACCTGCAAGCCACAGCAGCACGAGACCTGACCCCACGGGGGTCATACCCACCACGTTTTGAAGCCAGAGTGGGATCGCGAAAATCAAACCAAACTCACCCATCGAGATGATGAGCGCCGCAATCGACCCATTTCTAAACGACTCAATACGGAAGAGCTTCAAATCCAGAAGCACTCCTTTGCCAAGGCGAGCTCGGTAGTTTTCCCAGAGGACAAACATCACACCAAAGACCAGGGCTGCTCCAAGTGCCACCGGAATAACCGAGATTCCGCCTTCTGGCCAGACAAACGAACCCACCTCAAAGCTGGTTCCCTCAACTGGAGCCCACCAGCCATAGACGCGGCCTTCAATCAGCCCGAAGACGAGTGGGCCAAAGAGCAACACCGACAACACTGCACCAAGAGCATCAATGCCCTTCTTCAGCCCAGGAGACTTTGACTCCACCACAGTGGCAATAAGCCCGGCAATGATGAGTGCCCCAAGCGGCACGTTAATTAAAAAGGCCCAGCGCCAGGTGAAGTCTGTTGCTAACCAGCCTCCAAGAACGGGCCCTACGGCCACCATTCCACCAATCGTGGAGCCCCACACGGCAAAGGCAATTCCTCGCTCTTTGCCGTGGAAGTTGGCGTTGACCAGGGACAGGGTTGTCGGAAGAACCATCGCGCCGCCAAAGCCTTGAACCACGCGGGCAAGAATCATGCTCGAGGCTGAGTCGGCAGAGCCAGCCCAGATCGAGGCCAGGACAAAGATGACGATTCCAATAAGGAGAAGTAGTCGCCTGCCGATGCGGTCAGCGAGGGAGCCC
>CAYXEM010000114.1:0-2783 GCA_964464045.1 uncultured Microbacteriaceae bacterium
CCATCGCTAGGTGGCGAAAGGTCCGCTTTTTGGGCTGAGAGCGAATGTCGCCACCGAGATGACGTTATCATTGCGGTTTGGACAGAATTGATATCAACGCAGGTAGTCGTTTACGTGCGCCCTCGCGTATCGAGTCATGCAGTCCCTCAGGAAAGTCAGAAGGCATGAGATCCATGGTTCTGTCAAATGCGTTCTCTAAGTTGTCGGCAATTTCTTCGGCTATTTGGCCAACAACGCGTTCGCGTATGCCGCAGGCTATTGCTGTTTCTTCGATGTGACGACCGACGATATCGTTCACCTTGTACTTTCGGCTGTTTCCAAACGACATGGCCAGCTTGTATTTGTTCCATTTTACCTGCCCGGCATCCACATTCGGTTGCAGGGACATGATGTCGTATAGAGGGGCTAGCCGAAATTCTTCGTTCGGCTGGTGCTGAATGCTGAAATTCTTCGCATGGCCATCTGTAGCGCCGATTAGCCAGAACAGAATACAGGCATGAAAAAAATTGGCAGGATCGGCTTCATGCAGCGCACTCCCTCTCAGGAACTTCGTAATTTCTTTGATGTCAGGCCCCCCATCACTTTGGTACTTCTTGCTCGATGGATAACCCAGTGCCTGACAGATGTCCTCCTGAGGGATGCGCACAAGTGAGCCATCACTACGCCACCGGCGGTCGAACCGTGTGACCGAAATCACTTTCTGATCCTCAAATTGTAGAATCTCAGTTGGAGCCGTTGAAATGCCAAACTCTGCCATCAATCGCATACAGAAATGCTCGTTCTCAATGCTGTTCGAGAAGTCCATATCCTCGCGCTGGGCGCGAATGGGGGGCTTTAAAATGTGAGTGGTAGGGCTAGGTCCGAGAGGTTTCTTCCACTTTTCATCCTGCCATAAGAGTGCTGTCTTGTCTTGGAATCCTGCGATGGATATGCGGAAGTCATCACTGTCATCCCGTCCCAGCGGAGCCACTCTTAAGTCGCGGATGGTTTGGGCAATGTCTGCCTCAGTCAGCGCAGTACCGATGGGGGAGGCTGGTGCCGCCGCCGTGGCATCGGTTGGCAGGAATTGGAGCGCTCCTACACAGTCCCGGCCAATCTCGGAAAGGAGGCTATATGCGTCAACGCCGTTCGCACCTTCCCGTGCCGCGATCCGCTCCCTGACCTCATCATTGTCCGGTAATAGACCGTCGAAGAAGTTAGTGACCGTGTCACCGGTATATGCACGCCCCCTGATTGGCATGGACAGGGATATCGGCATCGCGAAATCCCACGATCGCCATTCGTCCGCATAGTCAAAGCTGATCGCTCCGTTTGCAGCCCTTTTGTAGACACCAACGTATTTCCCGTTCATATGGACGTGGAGTGCAGTACTGCGTCTCTGCCGAGCCATACTAGAAGATATCCTCTATTGCGGATGAGCTTGGGATGGTTGCGTCGCGCACCACAAGCTCCAATCCGAGCACACGAAATATGCGAATGATTGTATCGAGGCTCGGTCGTGTGATGTTTGATTCAATCTTGGATATCGAGACATGGGACACGCCGCACCGATCCGCCAGTTCTTTCTGGGTGATGCCGCGCTCCCTTCGCCTGTCTCGGATTGTCATTGCCATTGTGGCGTTCGAATTTACTCTGGTGTGCATATTCTTCTCCAGACTGCTCGCCCGTATTTAAACTCTAGTTCAAAAATGTCAATTTAAACTTGAGTTGAAAATCGTACATTTAAGCTCTGATTTAAATATGCGGCAGATGCAGCGATGCGGAAACATCAAAGGAAGGTCCAGACATGAACACCGCAGAGCTCTGCACCACCGAAACCAGGAATGCGGACATCCAATAAGGTGGTTACTGTTCAATGCGTACCAGCTAATTCAAGGGCCATTTTGCCGATCTTTCTTTTAAATAAACCTCTCTATTCATTAACATTTATGCAGAAATCGCCCAAGTTCTGCCGATCTTCCATGCCGATCCCATATGCCGTATATTTCGCCGAGCAGACAGCGCACCAGCTGGCCGCCCCCTCTCATGGTTCCTCCCTGAGCACATCTGTATACGGGGGGGCTTAGCGCAGGGCTTCGCTAGCGAAAATGGATTTCACCGGGGAATCCACCCAGCACAACAGCAAGTTCAATAATACACTTTTCAACAGCAAATTCGCTCAAGTTGTCTGGCAGGGGTGGATTTTATCGTTTTGGTCAAGAATCCAGGAGCGGAAATTCCAGCAGTCAACTCAAAACCAAATTTCGCAAGAGCTGACATGCAGAAAAGTTGCAGTCAATGAAACTATTCCACATGACATGGAGACTGTTTGTTTAGCCAGAACATCTTTGTAGCGAACTATAATGGTCTCGATGCGGTCCAATCTTCTGACAAAGCAATCTTGCTGAATTTCAGGGTCCGCTAAAAAATCAGCGCATGCATTTAAGCTGAAAGAACGAATGCACCGGCCGTGCTCAAATTTTGAACAGCAAGATGTCGGCTTCGTTCAAGAAATGCCCCCACTGTCGTGCGGTAGGTTCAAATTTTGTAGAATGGAAGGAATTTTTTTCTTCAGCCCAAAGAACCCAGCCTTTGCATGTGGCCACGTGAGGCGGTCATAAGGACGCATTATCCTTTGCAGAGTGACCCCCGCTGATTGTAGCTTGGGCACAGCGCGGTCTAGCCGCGCTCGGGATGGACCTGTCGGGCAATAGGCGGTCGTGATTACCCGAACGCCTGAGCGTTCCGCAGCATTCAAAAGCAATTCTCCCCAATCATTGCCGGTCTCGGGCTTGCTGCCAAAG
>CAYXEM010000115.1:0-2780 GCA_964464045.1 uncultured Microbacteriaceae bacterium
TGAGTGGTTCCACAGTGGCGACCAGCGCCTGATAGCGACTCAGGCGACGCAGTGCCTCGATGCCCGTCTCGGAGGCGATAGCGGTAATGCCCAATACGTGGGTGTCGGTGATCCGGTGAAAGCGGGCCAGCTCCAGACCCAGGTTGGTTCCTGGCAGCGCCTGAACAAGCTGGGTTATCACGTTGCCCAAGCAGGCAGCGGAAACGCGCGCTCGCGGGTCATTGAGTAACGCCGCATCGATACCGGCAGCGCTCAGCATTGATTCGGTGTTGAGTTGCCGCGCGTTCATGAGTCGCACGATGACTCGCAGATCGCTGGCAAGAATAGATTGCTCCATACTCAACGCACCCCTTCATTGATGTGGACGGCATTTACGCAGCATCTCCGCTCGGGCGAATTCGCACGCGCTGATGAGATGATATGTCAGCGGATGAGAGGGTAAAACCCACGGTACATCCACCTAACTTGACCATAGCGCCTAACTTGACGATAGCACCTAACTCGACGATAGGCCGCTACCTTCAAGCGAGCGCCTCGGTGTTTGCCAGAGAAAGTGAGACTCAGGCGAGGCAGTGACTATTGCGATGCAATGTGCGCTCACGCGTGCGGTAAGCAATGTAAAAATGGGGCGATAAAAAAGGGGGCTAGGCCCCCTTCATGGTTGATTGCAGTGCCGCTTAGCAATCCGCGTCACCGATCAGGGTCCAAGGATCGCGATCACTGGGCATCGTGCCGCGCGTCCACCACTTCGCCTCGAAGATCTGACCCTGATAGATCGCCCGATCGCCCGCTTGATAAACCGTGTTATCGCTGTACTCGAGTACGACATCCGAAATCAGCTCAAACGCGTCAGTCGTGTTGGGGGTATTACCTCGGGTCCACCACTTGGCCTGATAGACCAGCCCTTGGTATGCCACCTGTTCTCCGCCGGTGTAGGTAGTTTCGACACGGAATGCGGGGTAGTTGCTGGCGTTCGCATCGGAGGCATCACAGGCCTGTGGCTCCGGAGCCGGCGCGACGGGGCGGGTGTCGACCAGTGTGAGCGCTACAGTTTTCTGGATCGTCGCATTGCCATCGATTGCGTCCGCTACCATGACCATCGTATAGGTTTCCTCTCGCGGCATGTGGACATGCAGTGAGAGGTCGGCGTTTCCACCAACGACCCAGCTATCGCCAGAGACCGTATCGCCGACGGCGTCAAACAGGGTCACCGCAACATTCATGTTGGCGTTCGTCGCAACACTAAAATCAATGTCGGCCATACCGCTCTCGTTAAATTCGATGAGCGAGGATGCGACTGACAGATCGGCCTCATAAATAAAGTCGGGTTCCGGAGCAAAGTCCACGCGAATCTCTACATTGCGAATGGGTGCTTCGGCATAAATCGTGTTAGCGCCCGCTGCGGGGATAAATTCGTCGCCATCCCGCTGACCTGCAAAGTAACGCCCGGTCGCATTGATCTCCCGCGCCATTTCCAGTGCAGCGGCGGGGCCTGATAAGTAACCCTCGGCAGTAATGGAAACAGACAGCTCGGGGATTTCACCGTCGGCGTCATACACCACACTCGACATCGTGTCGCCTGCTTCGAGGGCAATAGCACCGGACAGCATGCCTACCTCTTTGATCGGATCAACCACAGGGTCGGTAATAACATTGTCGCCGGCGAAGTTGACATCAATCGCGTTGTAAAACGAAGCCGCGGTATCTCCCACATCCCAGACCGCGAGAATGACGTGATAACCCTGACGCTCCGGTACGACGCAGCTGTGCCGGACTGTCATCGGTGGTCGCACCATGCCGCCGTCGGCCTCGCAGAATGGCGTCAGGTCAAACGCATCCCGGCTCAGTGGCTCGGTGGCGTCCCAACCGGGTCGGGTAATGAAGTAGCGCCAGTCCTTTGAGACGTGGTTGGCGGTAAAGGTCCACTCGAATTCACGCGGGCCTGCAGTAAAGCTGTGCTTGTTCCAGCGACTGGGGGTCTGCGCGTTGAGCTCTGACCAGGCGGGGGATCCGGCCGCCGCGATAGTGCCGTCTTCAGGGCCTCCGGTGGGGAAGCGCGGATTGCCGTCAGGCCCCTCTACTGACTGAGGCTCCCATTGAACAGCGCCGCACCCGGTGTTCTGGCCGAGTTTGCACATATAGGGCCGGCCGGCAGGTTCCGACACGTAGCCGTGGGCAAAAGATTCGAGGGTAACGCCGCAAGCGACGAGGCTGGCGATAGCGGCCAGAGGTTTGATAGTGCGTTTCATGGTGACTCTCCTTGAGATCCTTGGTAATGACATGTCGGGTGAGGGTTGTTTTCCCGATGGCGTCATTGTCAGGAGGAGGGTTACCGGATCCGATGATCAGATCTGCCAACCGATTGACCGATCACGTCAATCGCATGGCGGGCATGAGTACTCGGCGAGCCTGCAACGGCTGCTCAGTTACCCATGACCCGAGTGGATTCTGGGTGCGAGGAGAGGCGACATTGAGACCACCCCGGCGATAGTGTCGGGATGGCGTGTCATGAGGCGGGGTTAAAAATCAGTTCTGGATGTGAAAGACGTTACCCTCATCGGTCACTGCGACGATGCTCCCGTCGGTCAGTACGCGGACGTCTCTGACGCGCCCGGACACTTCGGGGAAGATGGCCTCGTCCTCGGTGATGGCATTGTCAACGAGTCGCAGGCGTCGCAATTCGCCATTGATGAGCGAGCCCAGCAGCAGATCGCCCTGCCACTCAGGGAACTGAGCGCCTCGGTAAATAGCGAGGCCCGACGGACCGATGCTGGGCACGT
>CAYXEM010000116.1:0-2779 GCA_964464045.1 uncultured Microbacteriaceae bacterium
TCTGCAGACCACCGCGCGGTGGATGGCGCCTTGGCGGCAGAGTGGATGGTCGCGTTTAAGAGCGCGATTGAGAATCCTCTCTCGCTACTGGTGTAGAGATTCGAGGATGAGGTCCCGGTTTTCCGGGGTGGCCTCGATGTCGCCTGCTTCAATGCGTCGCGCAATGTCCAGCGTGACGGCGTTTGCCGGGGTTGGGATGCCTAGCTGGGCTCCTACATCCACGACCAGTCCATTGATCTCATTTATTTCGGCCCGGCGACCTTTTCTCCAGTCCTGGAGAACGGTGGTGAGGGTGTTGGGGAAGGTGAAATGTGCCATCACTTGATCGAATAACTCAACCGCGTACTTGTCGGGGTCTTGTTCGGCTTCAGTGAGACCGAAAATCGGCACGATCTTGCTTCCCGAGGCAATACACACGGCAAGTGCTTCTTTCGCGCATTGCTTCATGTAGACAACCATTTCTGGGTCTTGGGCTACTTCGTGCAGTGGCATGTTTAAAAGCGCAGAAGGGACCAGCTCTGAGGCGTTGGCGACTAGCTTCATCCACTTGGCCGACCGAATGTCCTCATAAATATCGACCCGTCCTGCATGTCGCAGCACTTCTGCCACCGACTCTGCGCGCTGCTGGGTAGTGGGGGTGAGGCCACCGAGGCCAAACCAGGAACCCTCAGGTGGAGTTTCTCTATTACACACACCTGGTTCAAACATGTTCGAGCAGCATTCAATGACTGCTCCCATTACGCGTTCCGGGCCCAACACATCAGTGAGATCGTCGATAGACATGCCATTTTGAAGTCCAACAACGAGGCCCCCTTCTGCGATGACAGGTTTGATCAGCTCTGCAGCCCACCGTGTGTCGTAAGCCTTTACGAGCATGAATATGAGGTCAAACTTTTCCTTCACCTCAGCAACTTGGCATAGGTGAATGGCATTCACGGGGGTGACCACAGTTTCGTCCGGCATGTTGACGGTGACCCCGCTCCTCCGCATTGCCTCCACGTGGTCTGGCCACTGCTCGATAAAGGTGACGTCGTAACCTGCGCGAACAAAATCTGCACCGATGCTGGCGCCGTTTGCGCCTGTTCCAATCACGGCGATGCGGCTAAAGCTCATTAGAGCGTCCTTTCGAAAAAACCCCGTGCCGGGCGTCTCCCAAAGCCCAGCACGGGGTGGTCTTGTTAACTACTTGGTGAGCGATTCGAGCGAGGGGCGGTTGGCAAGGTACTCGGCGATACCGCGCTTGCGCTCTTCTTCGGGGTAGTACCGGACTTCAACCAACTCCAGTGGGATGTTGTCGGGGTCGTGGAAGTAGACCCATTTCCAGCCGGCGAGAACACCTTCGTCCACGGTGTTGGCGTCGGAGAGAAACTCCACGCCCTTGGCCTTGAGCTCGGTGATCTTGGCTTCGATGTCATCGACCAAGAACGCCACGTGCATTGCTCCAAGGTAGTTCTGCTGGATGGGGGTGTCATTGTCCGCGGGACGGTTTGCGTATTCAAGTAGCTCGAGAGTTGCGTCTTCGCCTACACGAAGAGAGACCTGGCGAAGCTTCGCGCCAGGGACGCCTACCGCGGAGGCGAGTTCGTCGCCTTCAAACCAAGGGCTTGGCTCGTTAACAAATCCGAGCCCGAGGATGTCGTGGTAGAAGTAAATCGACCGGTCAAGGTCTTTGACGATGATTCCCGTGTGGTGGAGTGACCGCATTGTCATTCCGTTCTCCTTCACATTCAGCTTGAGTGTGCACATCCTGCACTCTCACTCAACACTATAGAGCTCAAGTGTTTAGAGGTAAACACAATCGTGTTGTCAAAAAGCTCTGAAATATCGGAGGCGTTGTCGCGATTTTTATCGGTATTTAAGGGAAATTACGCTGCTTTTGAGAAGTCTGAAGATTAGCCCCGAATCTGTAAACACAACTTGACACGGTTCACCTATACTGAACACACTAGGGAAGCAAGAGAAAGCCATACCGTCAAGGAGGACATTGTGGCGAATCGACTTGAAGGCCGCGTAGTGCTCGTTACCGGTGGAGCCTCGGGCATCGGAGCGGCCCTGTGCCGCGGGTTTGCGGCAGAAGGCGGCCATGTCGTGGTCGCTGATCTCAATGTGGACGCTGCGCAGTCTCTGGCCTCAGAGATTTCGGCGCAGGGAGGATCTGCCCTTGCCGTTTCCATGGACGTGACCAATCGCGAAGAAGTGGCTTCTGGTATCGCGGCAGCGGTCAAAGAATTTGGAAAGCTCGACGCTTACTTCAACAATGCGGGCATGAATTCGCCGATGAAGCTCCTTGATGTCACCGAGGAAAACTTCAACCTGATCATGAAGGTGAACGTGCTTGGTGTGCTCATCGGCATGCAAGAAGCAGCCAAGCAGTACATCGCACAAGGCACTGGCGGGAAGATTATCAACACCGCATCAATTGCAGGACGTACCGGATTCCCAAGCTTTGCTCCTTACAGCGCGGCCAAGTCAGCCGTTATTTCCCTCACCCAGGCGGGAGCTCGGGCGTGGGCAGAGCACGACATCACTGTGAATGGTTTCGCACCAGGCGTTGTCGACACCCCACTGTGGGTGAAGCTCGACGAAGAGTTAGAAGAAATCGGCGAAGCCGACGGAAAGATGGACAAGCTCTCCAGCCAAATCATTTTGGGCCGTGCTGCCCAACCAGAAGACATCGTGCCTACGGGCATCTTCCTCGCAGCATCGGATTCGGATTACATCACTGGCCAAATCATTCCCATTGAGGGCGGAATGATCCTGGTCTAAACCACCACGTCAC
>CAYXEM010000117.1:0-2777 GCA_964464045.1 uncultured Microbacteriaceae bacterium
GACGTTACTGAAATTGCCAAGGTACGCGCCCGAGTGCAAGAAAACTTCGTGCGCCAGACCGGCGGCAAGCTCAGCTTCCTTCCCTTCTTCGTCCGAGCCGCTGCTGAAGCGCTTCAGTCACACCCGATCATCAACGCAACCGTTGAGGGCGAGAACATCGTCTACGCAGCAACCGAGAACATTTCGATCGCTGTGGACACCGAGCGCGGTCTGTTGACCCCCGTGCTTCGTGGAGCAGGAGAAAAGACTCTTGCTCAGATCTCACACGACATCGCCGACTTGGCCGCTCGCACCCGCGACAACAAGATTGGACCCGACGAGCTCTCGGGCGGAACCTTCACCGTCACCAACACTGGTTCGCGTGGCGCACTGTTTGACACCCCCGTTGTCTTCTTGCCTCAGGTTGCCATCATGGGCACCGGAATTGTGCAGAAGAAGCCGGTTGTCGTTAGCAACGACGGCGTGGACGCTATTGCCGTTCGCCAAACCGTGTACTTGGCGCTGAGCTACGACCACCGCATTGTTGACGGTGCAGATGCCGCTCGCTTCCTCACTCAGGTGAAGGAGCGCCTCGAAGCTGCGGCGTTCGACGACGTCATGGGCATCTAATGGCTGAGGCAGCTAAAGAACCAGGTCGGATGACCCAGCTGTGGCGGGTCTTCCAAATGACCCGCAAGGCCGACAAGGCCTTGTTGCCCCTGATGATCCTGGCCTTTGTAGTGCCAATCGCTCTGGGAATTGTTCTTCCCATGACGCTCTTCCCCGGTGGCCTCTTCAGCATGATCTTGTGGATCATCACCGGTGTTCTGGCTGGTGTCTTGCTGTTGCTTGTGATCTTGGGCAACCGCGCTGAAGCGACCGCCTATCGCCAAATCGAAGGCCAATCCGGCGCAGTTGGAGCCGTGCTGCAAAACGCTCTTCGCCGCGCATGGCAGGCCAACGAGTACCCCGTTGCGGTAAACCCGCGCACCCGCGATGCGGTCTACCGCGCCGTGGGTAAGTGTGGAATAGTTCTTATCGCCGAGGGATCAAAATCTCGCACGTCCAAGCTTCTGAACGATGAGAAGCGCCACATTCAGCGCACCGTCCCCCAGGTGTCCATCCACGTCATCCACGTGGGTCCCGATGAGGGCTCGACACCTTTGTTGAAGCTTCGCAAGGAAATGAACAGCTTCAAGAAGGAGCTCAACAAGGCCGAGGTCTTGGCAGTGGCCAACCGTCTCGAGTCACTCAAGAAGCCAGGCGACATGCCTATCCCCAAGGGTGTTGACCCCTTCAAGATGAGGGCTCCTAAACCGCGCTAACGCGTTACCAAAATGGTGCCGACAAGTCGGTCGTGCACTCCCCTGCGGTCTCTGTCGTAGATCAGCGCAGGAATCACCAGGGCAATAAGTAACGGCCTCACCAGTGGGGCGATCACGCCGAGGCGTCCGCCCCTAATTGGTGCGATTCGAATACGAGCGAAGTGGTGTCCGGGAGAGCCGGCAAACATAAGTCCGCCAAGCGCATTCAGCACGATAAACACGATCAAAATGGCTGAGCCTTCGTAGCCATAAAACACTGCGGCAATTGCCATCGACGATGCCCAGTCAATCGCCAAGCCAAGCAGTCGTCTGGAATAGCTTGGCGTGCTCCGCGGGCCCTCTTCTGGCAGCCCAAAGACTTTTCCCGGCCAATAGTTCTCGTCGTCGCTCACAAGCATTCAGTGTAGGTGTGGCGGGGCGTAACATTCTGGAAACATTTCAGTTATCCCCCTGTGATGCCAAGCACCTAGTCTTGTCCTAGCTACGACTCGTAGCGCGTATCGCGATTAATCACAGGAGTGTGTATGTTCAAGACTTCCTCGGAGGTTCTCTCCTTCATCAAAGACACGGACGTCAAGTTCCTCGACATTCGTTTCACTGACCTCCCGGGCGTGCAGCAGCACTTCAACATCCCGGCGTCGACTGTTGATGAAGAATTCTTCACCGTCGGTCAGCTCTTCGATGGCTCGTCGATTCGTGGGTTCCAGACCATCAACGAATCTGACCTTCAGCTGATCCCTGACGTCACCACCGCATATGTCGACCCCTTCCGGGCCGAGCGCACTTTGGTGATGATCTTCGACATCTACAACCCACGTAACGGCGAGATCTACAGCCGTGACCCCCGTCAGGTTGCCAAGAAGGCAGAGAAATTCCTTGCCTCCACGGGTATCGCTGACACCGCGTTCTTCGCTCCTGAGGCTGAATTCTTCATCTTCGACGACGTGCGCTACGAAGTAAACCAGCACACCAGCTTCTACTCGGTTGACTCCGAAGAGGGCGCCTGGAACACCGGTCGTGTTGAGCAGGGTGGAAACCTTGCCCACAAGACCCCCTACAAGGGTGGTTACTTCCCCGTCTCCCCTGTCGACAAGATGGCCGACATCCGTGACGACATCTGCTTGAAGCTTGCTGAAATCGGCCTCGAGGTCGAGCGCAGCCACCACGAGGTGGCAAGCGCCGGTCAGAACGAGATCAACTACAAGTTCAACACCATGGTTCACTCCGCTGACGACATTCTTGCCTTCAAGTACATCGTCAAGAACACTGCTGAGCAGTGGGGAAAGACCGCAACCTTCATGCCCAAGCCGCTCTTTAGCGACAACGGCTCCGGTATGCACACCCACCAGTCACTCTGGAACGACGGCAAGCCATTGTTCTACGACGAGGCTGGCTACGGTGGTCTCTCCGACGTCGCACGCTGGTACATCGGTGGTCTGCTCAAGCACGCTCCCGCAGTACTCGCCTTCACCA
>CAYXEM010000118.1:0-2770 GCA_964464045.1 uncultured Microbacteriaceae bacterium
CTGAAAATTGCTGTCTTGAACGATGAAACGGCCGGCAAGGGTTCGTTCGCATTCCAACGTCTGCCGGTGAACATGGCCTACATCTTCGACCGCACAGAAACCTATTGCGTCGGTCCGATCTTTATCGAGCAACTCCAAGCCAGCCGCGAGTCTGGTGGCCACGACAAGCGTCTTGCGCGCAGGCGCGAGCGGTTGCTCCAGCTCGAAGCCGGAGCAACCTCTACGCAGTAATTAGTGGTGCCTGGTGAGCAACAGGATGCGGATGTTCAGAAGAACAAAGCGTCCGAATTGGTAAAACGGGTTGTGCACACGTCGGCGTTGTTTGTCATCCATGGTTTTACTCCGGAATCAGTGACCAGCCGGGCAGGCTCTTGGCTTTGTAAATGAACATGGTGTGAAGCAGGCGCTTGATCCAGTGACCTGCAAGCCCCAACTCACCCTGGGTGAGCTGTTGGTCGCGGCCGGTCTCTGGGAACTTCGCGTAGTTGGGAACAATGGGCCCCATGGTGATGGTGGCTGCTGATCCACTGAGCATTCCAGCCCCCACCGATGCGATACAGGCTGCGCCCATATCCGCCATCGAGGCTTCCTTGGCCTTCTTGGCCCAGTCACCTGACGTAATGCGCTCGGCGATGGTTTCTGCCACTGTGCGGCCTTGAACACCCGAGGGCATTCCTGTTCTCGGTGGAGCAGGAGAAACCGGGTTACCTGTAGGTGTGGTGTTGGGCTTTGAGATCTGGTGAGGAGGTGCAAACGCAATTCCCGCAGCAAACACGTTCGGGTATGCCTGTGACTCATAAGTCTTTGGCCAATCCTCAGCGCTCCACTCCTCGTAAGGCTTGGGGCTGTAGTCGGCGTCGACCTTCATGAATCCGCTCGGGGCAAACACCGTCTCGGTGATGTCTTTGCCCGCTTTGCTAAATGCCTTCATGTCAGCACCGCGGAAGGGCGGAAGGAGCATCGCGAAGTCGAATTCTTTCTTCCCCACGGTTCCATCGAGTTGTTCGTAGTGAACGACTCCTGGGTCAACTTTCAACACGTGGGCTGAGTCGATGACCTTGATGCCACGGTCTTCAAACATCTGGCCCATCCACTGGGCGCTGGTGACGACCGAGCCATCTTTTTGGGCAAATTGCATGCCGCCCACACCAAAGTCGCCGAGTTCGGTCTCGTTGGTGAGGTAGACAACCTCTGCCATGTCTCGCACACCCGCGTAGCGCAGCTCGTGCTCGACGTTGAAGACGTATTCAAATGCTGCGCCCTCGCAGGTGCAGGCGCCGTGTCCGGTACCAATGATCAGAGTCTGCTTTTGACCTGCACGCATCTTCTCAATGCACTCAGCGAGCTTCTTCTGGGTCTCGTGGGCATGGTTGTAGGTACACACCGACAGCGAGTTTCCACCATCGGGACCAAGACCCTCGGTCATATCGAACTTCAGCTGAGGGCCAGTGGCATTGATGAGGAAGTCATAGCGAAGCTTGCCGGTTTCACCCGCGCGCGTGGGGTCGGTGTAGACGATGTCGACTGCTCCCGCGGAGTCGTCTTTGTCGCCTTCTGGCCAGACAGCCACTGCCTTTGCTTGGTGGAAGTCCACACCAATGCGCTTGTAGACAGGAGCGAGGGGAAAGACCACCTGCTTTTTACCCATCTTTCCTACTCCCACCCAAATGTTGGAGGGAATCCAGTTCCACTGGGAATTAGGTGACACCACAGTCACCTCGTGTTCTTTTCCAAGAAGCTTTCTCGAATACTGCGCAGCGGTGTGACCGGCTACTCCAGCTCCGAGGATGAGGACTCGAGCCATTGCTCTCTCCTTTTCCTAGGTAACTCTGTTGTCCCTCACGCTACTCCTGAGAAAGTGCTGAGAAAGGGGTCCTGGAGAGAATTGTGACTTTCTACAAAACGAACAGTTACCCCGCCAACAGGCCTATTTCAAAAGAAGCCAACTGGGTGTTCGGGCTACCCCCGGTTCCGTGTTGGCCTCTAAACGCGTTCGTTGCATCCGTGCCGCAAATGCCCTCAATTGCACCCTGGCCTCCCGGGTGGCGAGCACCAAACCCTGAGGCGTCATAGACAACCCCGTCCACAACGATCCAACAATCATCCACGCTGTTGTGTGTTGCCACATCCTCCATAGTGATGCCACCGGCAGGTGCCGCCACCGTGTTTTGTTCGGAATTCGTGGCGACAACGTCAGATTCCTCGCTGGAGGCGACAGTCTCCGGTGCTGTGAGAGTTCCATTCCACGTGGCCACCGCTCCGGAGTGGCCGACAAGAACAACCAGCCCCAGGGCCACAAGGGCAATCACCACGGAGGCGAGTTGGCTCAGGCCTCTCAACAACTTGGATGATCGCTTCCGCAGCCACCAGGTGAGGGTGGCAATAAGTGACATTCCAATCATCAGAGGAGACATCGCTTCGCCAAGCTCACCGTGTTCCTGAGGGGTCCCAATTACCTCGCCCAATGCTTCTCCTGATTGGGAGGCCAAGATCGAGAACGCCGTTGCGACCCAGCTGACCAACACGGCAGTGGGAAGCAGCCACCTCCACCGCAGGATGATGGCACTTGCGATGAGCAAGAGTGCAGCGAGGGGAATAAATACCACTGCGGCGTGAACCACGAGGGGGTGAAGGGGAAGACCGCCGAATTCGAGAAGCAAGGATTCCATGAAGCCAGTGTGTCAGGGCGAGGCTAAGGGTTTGCTTGGACTGGCCTAGCTTTACCCCAGAACACCTGCGCAGATAGACTCCCGGATGGCCCCTCGTGTGG
>CAYXEM010000119.1:0-2749 GCA_964464045.1 uncultured Microbacteriaceae bacterium
AAATGGTGTTCCTGCGTGGTTTGGATATGGCGAGGTCGAGTTCTTAGCGAATGTCGCGATGTTCGTGCCCTTTGGCTTTCTGGTTGCGATCTTGTTGCCCCAGAAGCTCTCGTTGCTCACGGTCCTAGTGGGCCCTGGCTTCTCGGCTTTTGTCGAAAACTTTCAGCGGGAATTCTTGAGCGAACGCGTCGCCAGTATCTATGACGTCTATGCCAACTCAGCAGGCGCGATTATTGGCCTGATGCTTGCGGCTGCCCTCCGCGCGGTAGTTCACGCGAGAGATCGACGAGTTGTCGCAAGAGCTATTTGGCAATACGAACAAGGACTCACCCCAACGGGTCGTTAGCGCGAATGTGCCGGCGCTTAGACTGTGCCCGCTGATTGTTTAGGAGGCGTGGATGTCGATTAAGTCCCCAGTCCTGGTGATGACCTTTAACCGCCCCGACACCACGGCTGCGGTGATGGCAGAGATTGCCAAGGCACAGCCGCCCAAGATTTTCTTATTCAGTGACGGTGCGCGGGCAGACCGGCCCGGCGAAGCGAAGCTCGTTGCTGAAACTCGTCGGGTGATGGAAGAGGCGGTTACCTGGGGTGCCGAAGTGCACACCCGCTACAACGAAACAAACCAGGGTTTATTTGCGGGAGTCTCTGGCGCGATTGATTGGTTTTTCTCGGAAGTGCCGGAGGGAATCATCCTCGAAGACGACTGCGTCCCTCACCCCGATTTCTTCCCCTACTGCGATGAATTACTGGAGCGCTATCGCAATGACGAGCGCGTGTGGTGTGTCTCAGGGGATAACTCTCTGGAGCTTCCGGTGACAGGAAACGCAAGTTATGGGTTTATTCGAGACCCATTGATCTGGGGATGGGCCACCTGGGCGCGAGCCTGGCAGCACTTTGATCGCGACTTCGCGTATTGGCGCGAGGTTCGCGGAACTCCGCGGGAGAAACAGCTTTACCCTGACCGGGTGGAGCGCCGTTATCGGCGTGGGGTGTTTGACCGGTACGGAAAAGGTATTGACGCCTGGGCGTTTAAGTGGAAGATGACTGTTCACTACCACGATGGCTTAGCAGCCGTTCCTCGGGTCAATCTAGTCAGCAACATTGGCTGGAATCGCCCTGATGCAACTCACACCAAAGGTGATTCGTTTAAGGCGGCCAGACCCACTTTCCCAATTCTGCCGCTCGTTCATCCCGAGCACGTTGCACTGGATGAGGCGGCTCAAACAGAGTTTGTTGAGTCTCGTGGCCTAGGGGTCAAGAAATATCGGGTGAGCTATCAGGTGAAGAAGTGGATTGGTCGTGTCCGCCGCCTAGTCGGTCGAATGATGGGGCGTTGATAGCGATGTGGGCGAAACTGCTTGACCTATTGAGAGGAGTCCTGATCGGGGCTGCCGAAGTTGTTCCGGGCGTGAGTGGTGGAACTATCGCACTCCTCGTAGGGGTCTACAACACGCTGATTGGATCGGCCTCGTTGGTCGTCCGAGCGGTCGTCGGGACTTTCTCGCCGTCACGGCATGAGCGGTGGCGAGAGGTTGCTCGACTGCCCTGGTTGCGATTGGTGTTAATCCTGGTGGGAATGGGTTCTGCCATTGTGCTCGCCGCGAGGGTTCTAGAACCACTCATCGAGTCCTATCCCGAACACACGAGAGGTTTATTCGCCGGATTGATCATGGCATCTCTTGTGGTTCCCCTCCGCATGGCGGGAGGGCTTAAAGGGCGGAAAGATTTCCTCGTTCTCGCAGGAGCTGCAGCGCTGACCTTTGTCCTGACCGGGCTTCCCGCTGTTGCAGTGCAAGACCCCTCGCTCTGGATTGTGTTGTTGGCAGCGGCACTCGCCATTTGTGCGCTGGTGTTGCCTGGAGTGTCAGGCTCGTTCCTTCTGCTGAGCATTGGTCTCTATGAGCCGACCATTCAAGCGGTGAATGACCGAAATGTTGGATACCTCGGAGTATTTGCCCTTGGGGCAGTGTTTGGCCTGGGAAGTTTTGTCGTCGTGCTCCAATGGCTTCTTGCTCATCGAACGCGAATCACCCTGTTGGTGATGACTGGTTTGATGGCGGGATCTCTTCGCGCCTTGTGGCCATGGCAAACCGACGAGAGACACCTCTTGGCCATCGGGTCAAATGGCGCAGAAGTTGGAATGTGGGCCGTAATAGGCCTCGTCGCAGTCAGTGTGATGGTGTGGCTAGAGCGCCGCTACCACCGCTCTCACGCAGGCTGAAGTGCTTCTTCTTTGAGCTGAGCCTTCCACTCCACCAGTGATCTCACGAGCGCGCTCGGGTCTTCGGCGAGGTGGTCCATCGCGTCTTCTGGTACCCAGTAGTTGACTGCAACAAACGAGCGAACCCGCTCGCTGGGGTCTTTGGCCAGAGCGCGAAGCACATCGCACGGCGTCTTCGGGTTGCGGGCGAGGCATTCGCGAACGGACGCCTCTTTGTCCTTCGCTAACGCTTCGTACACCTCTGTCGGCAGGTGGTAGCTCAGCGCAGCGCTCTCACGAATTTTCTTGTTGGGGTCTTTTGCCATCTTCTTCAGGCGCTCCACCTTTGATTCGGTGACCGCGGGGGAGAGGAACTGCGCGACTGGGTCGTCAGACCTGTTCTCGTCAACGAGCTTCTTCATCTGGTCTCGTTGGGCCGGAGTATTAAAGCGAATGCATGACATGGATTCGAGAGTAAACCTCAGAGGAAAAAACCAAATATCAAGACGCGGAGTGTCACCGAGTTTTCAGACAATTGTGAGGTTC
>CAYXEM010000120.1:0-2737 GCA_964464045.1 uncultured Microbacteriaceae bacterium
ACCGACAGGTTCGTTGCCTTTTCCATCACTGCGTAGTCAATCGAGATGTCTTCCAAAGCATTCCAAGGTGCTTCGGCCAAACGCAGAAACCCAAGATCGCTTTGCGCATCCGCGACAGCCTTTTTCACGCCGGTTGCCAGATCGATAGCATGAACCTCGAACGCGTCGATAATATCGCGCACGCGAAACAGGAAAATACCTGCATTCCAAAGATAGCTGCCATCAGCCACCATGTCTTGCGCGCGTGCCAGATCAGGCTTTTCGACGAAAGCATCCAGCGAAACAGCCTTACCGCTGCCATCCGGTGCTGCTGACAGCTTAAGATACCCGAAACCGGTTTCCGGATGATCCGGGGTAATCCCGAACGTCACCAACTGTCCGGTCTGGGCTGCCTAAACCCCTTGGGCAATTGCCGCGTGGAAACTGTCAACCTCGGTCATAACATGGTCAGACGGGGCCACCAGCATCAGGGCGTCAGGGTCTTTAGATGCGATATGGACTGCCGCCGCCAAAACCGCAGGCGCGGTGTTGCGTCCAGAAGGTTCAATCAACACAGCGCCCGGATCAATGCCGATCTCTTGCGCCTGCTCGACCACGATAAAGCGAAAATCCGAGTTGGTCATTATGACCGGTGGTTGAAGGCTGATGTTCCCGATCTGTCCTGACAGACGGTTCACGCTGGCCTGATAAAGGGTCTCTTCCCCGACAAGTTTCACAAATTGCTTGGGAAAGGATTTCCGGCTTAGCGGCCAAAGCCGCGTTCCGGAACCACCGCATAAAATCACGGGATACAGATCAGACATTATACGCTCTCAATTCAATACTGCTTTTCCAATTACACACTCTATTTGGAACAGGAACAATCCTAAGGTCAAATCCGGGAAATAATAAGACATTACGAATCAAATATTAATAGAATTCCTTTTGTTTACCGGCTGTTAATTCCCTTGTTAACGCCTTCTCCAAATCAGTCAAATCGCACCGGATCGCCCGGCCACAAAACTCACACTGAAATCAGGCACTTACCGAAACAGGACCTGCTTCCACCCACGCGGCACACGCCAAGTAACTAATATTTAAGAAAAATCGCATCTCCGTAGTTAAGCAACAGTTAGGAGATCCCCATGCGCCCTTCATACCTATTCGCAGCTTCCGCGGCGGTCCTGTCGATAGGCTCGCAGGCCTTTGCGTCGGAAATCGTCTACTCGACCCAAGGGGCCGTGAACCGTTTCAACGCCACCCAGTCCGGCGTCGATAACCGGATCGGTGCCGAAACCGAAGGCAATGGCGGATATATTTATCCTTGGGATTACGACGCGGCGCAGCAGGTCGGCGTGAACAACACCGCCAATGTCACGCAGAACGGCGTTGCCAATCAGGCGAATTTCAAACAGGGCCGCGATAACGTGCATGCCTTTGACGCAGGCATCTTGTATGATTTCGGAAGCGTTTCCGAAGCGATGTTCAACACGCTGAACCTGTCGCAATCGGGTCAGGAAAACACTGCGCTGATCAACCAGATGGGCAACCACAACTGGGCGGACACGGCACAAAGCGGCAGCCTGAACGTCAGCACAACCGAGCAATGGGGTCACATGGATACCGCCTCGACCAGCCAGTTCGGGGTCGAGAACACCAGCTTCATCACCCAGTCGGACTTAAACGGCGTCGGCGGCGAAAAATCCGCGTCGGTATTCCAGAACGGCAACAGCAACTATGCCTATCTGAACCAGTACGAAGACTATTACAGCACCATAAGCCCCGGTGCGCAGGTCGCGTCAATCAATCAAGCGGGTTCGGGCAACCAAACGACCGTCTACCAAACGGGGCGTGCGACGCTGGATAGCCGGATCGGGGGTGACAACAACATGCACACAATCAACCAACGTCTGATCGCGCCTTTCGCCTCTGAAAACGCAGCCGAGGTTTCCAGCTTCGGTGACTTTTACAATGTCTCTCTTACGCAAAGCGGACTTGGCGGCAACTCGGCCGACATCCGACAAGACGGTGATCAGAACGCCGTGACGCTGGCGCAGAACCGTCAGGACGGGTTTGCCATGATCACTCAAAGCGGCAGCAACAACATGCTGAACCTCACTCAGAACGGCGTGGGGAACAGCTTTCAGATCAGCATGGTTGGCAGTTCGCATGCTATCAGCCTGACACAGTACTGATCGCACATGCGTGGGTGGGTAACGATATCAACGACTGCGCTGCTTTTGGCGTCGGCGCAGCTGCATGCCGGTGACATGCGCTTTCGCTTCTCCAATCCGTCTTTCGGCGGTGACCCAATGGCGACCAGCCATTTCATGAAGCTACTGGAAGCCCAAAAAATGCCCAAACCTGCGGAAACCGACGCCATCCAGCAGTTTACCGAAGATCTTGAGAGGCGGCTTCTGTCGGGTTTGGCGACCGAAATCAGCACACAGATTTTCGGACAAGAGGGCACTACCGAGGGCACCTTTTCGGTGGGAGGGCTCGAGGTGTCTTACGAAACAATCGGGGGAGATGTGGTCGTGACGCTGACCGACGGGCTTAGTCTGACAGAAATCATCGTCCCCGCATTCTAGGGGGAACAAAATGCGGTGGGTAATACTGGGACTTGCGGCACTCGGAGCGGCGAGGTGCACGCTGAACACGCCCGAGGGCGAAGGGCCGCAAGTGGTGCGCGGCGGCGACAGCTTGGCGGCCAAATCTGCCGACTATCGCCCCTTGGCCGATCTGCCAACGCGAAACA
>CAYXEM010000121.1:0-2718 GCA_964464045.1 uncultured Microbacteriaceae bacterium
ATATGACGACCGCATGTTCCGCATGCAGCGCCAGGGCAAGCTGTCGTTCTACATGAAATGCACCGGCGAGGAGTCGGTGGCAGTGGCCCAGGCCATGGCGCTGGAGGGCGGCGATATGCTGTTTCCGACCTATCGGCAGCAGGGCCTGCTGTTTGTGCGCGGACGCCCGGTGGTGGACATGATGTGCCACTGTATCTCCAACGCCGGTGATAATCTCAAGGGTCGGCAGATGCCGGTGTTCTACAGCTGGAAGGAGGGAAACTTCTTCAGTATCTCCGGCAACCTTGCCACCCAGTACAGCCAGGCGGTGGGCTGGGCCATGGCTTCCGCCTACAAGGGTGAAGATCACATCGCCTCCGCCTGGGTTGGGGATGGCAGTACCGCGGAGGCGGACGTGCATAACGCCATGCTGTTTGCCGCCACCTACAAGGCGCCGGTACTGCTCAACGTGGTGAACAACCAGTGGGCTATCTCTACGCCCCAGAGCTTCGCATCTACCGGCACCACCTTTGCCGCCCGCGGCCTGGGGTTCAATATTCCCAGTGTGCGCGTGGACGGCAACGACTTCCTGGCGGTGTACGCGGTCACCGAGTGGGCTGCCGCCCGGGCGCGGGAAGGTCACGGGCCTACCTTCGTGGAACTCTTCACCCATCGCGTCGAAGGACACTCCACCAGTGACAACCCGGAGGGCTATCGCGCCAAGGATGAAGCGGAGGCCTGGCCGCTGGGTGATCCCGTCGAACGCCTCAAGCAACACCTGATCCAACTGGGCGAGTGGAGCGAGGAACAGCACGTCGAGCTCGAGGCCGAGCTGAAAGCCTCGGTCACTGAAGACTGGAAGGCGGCTATCGCCCTGGGCACCCTGGAAGAGGGCCCCCACTGGCCGGTTGCTTCCATGTTTGAGGACGTGTTCAAGGAGATGCCGGAACACCTTGTGCGCCAACAGGCGAAGATGGGAGGGGCGGCATGACGGCAATGAGCATGGTCCAAGCTATCAACTCGGCCCTGGATTGCACAATGGAGCGAGACCCCAGCGTGCTGGTGATGGGCGAGGATGTGGGCTACTTCGGTGGTGTGTTTCGCTGCACCGAGGGTCTGTATGACAAGTACGGTGCCCACCGCGCCCTGGATACCCCGATCGCCGAGGGTGGCATTGTGGCGGCGGCGATTGGCATGGGCGTAAACGGCCTGCGTCCGGTGGTGGAGATGCAGTTCGCCGATTATATCTATCCCGCCATCGACCAGATCATCTCCGAGCTGGCCCGGCTGCGCCATCGCAGTGGCGGTGAATTCTGGGCTCCGGTGGTGGTGCGGGCTCCCAGCGGTGGCGGCATCCGCGGTGGCCAGACTCACTCCCAGAGCCCCGAGGGTATTTTTACCCACGTCTGCGGACTGAAAACGGTCATGCCCTCCAATCCCTACGACGCCAAGGGTCTGTTGATCAGCGCCATCGAAGACGACGACCCGGTGATGTTTTTTGAGCCCAAGCGCATCTACAACGGTCCCTTCTACGGCCACAAAAATGGCTATGACGGCCCTTCTACCTGGGCCGCCCATGATGCCGGCGAGGTGCCGGAAGGACACTACACCGTCCCCTTGGGCAAGGCGAACGTGCTGCGCGAGGGTAAGGAAGTTACGGTGCTGGCTTACGGCACCATGGTGCATGTGGCGGAGGCGGCGATTGCCCACAGCGGGGTAGACGCGGAACTTATCGATCTGCGCACCCTGCTGCCGCTGGATATGGAGACGGTTGCGGCATCGGTGCAGAAGACCGGCCGCTGCGTGGTGATCCACGAGGCCACCCGCACCAGTGGCTACGGCGCGGAACTGGTGGCGGAGGTACAGGAACAATGCTTCTGGCACCTGCGTGCTCCAGTAGAGCGGGTAACGGGTTGGGATTGTCCCTACCCCCATGCCTTCGAGTGGGAGTATTTCCCCAGCCGGGAGCGGATCAGTGAGGCGCTGAAGCGCGCCGCAGCCTGCGATTGAGGAGGCAGTGATGGGAGCGTATTCATTCAAGTTGCCCGACCTCGGTGAGGGTATTGTCGAGTCGGAAGTCACCGCCTGGCACGTTAATGTTGGCGATCTGGTGGCGGAGGACGATCCCCTGGCGGATGTGCAGACGGACAAAGCTGTCGTGGAAGTCACTGCTCCTGTGGCGGGGCGTATCGCCGCGCTGGGTTGCGAGGCCGGTGAGGTGCTGGCTGTCGGGGCGGAACTGGTGGGATTTGAGCTCGATGGCGATACAGCTGAGGACTGTGGCAGTGCGGCGCCTGCTGAAGCGGATAAGGCGCCAGCGCAGGCCGAGGCACAACCGGTGGGCGTGACACCTATGCCTGCAAGCGACCCGGTTTTCCAGCAGGTACTGGCGTCACCCTCGCTACGCAAGCGTGCGCGGCAAGAGGGAGTCAACCTGGCTGATGTACCCGGAAGTGGTCCGAAAGGTCGCATTAGCCATCGTGACCTAGAGAGCTTTCTCGCCGCTGGCGGTGAGCTGGCCGTGCGCGGATCGCAACTAAGTACAAGCACTCGCGAGGTGAAACTGAGCGGCATGCGTCGGGTGATCGCGCGCAAAATGCAGCAGGCAAAGCGCAACATTCCCCACTATTCCTATGTCGAGGAGGTGGACGTTACGGAATTGGAGGCCCTGCGTGTCCACTTGAATGACAATAGGGAGTCGCATCAGCCAAGCTGACCCTGCTGCCGTTCCTGAGCCTG
>CAYXEM010000122.1:0-2695 GCA_964464045.1 uncultured Microbacteriaceae bacterium
CTTGCGAATAGTCCACGCCCGGGCTTCTTTGGGACCGGCGGTGAGGTAGGTCTGGAGGCCGAGGGTCTCAAAGCCCACACGCGCGAGCTGATCGAGCCCACTCTCGTCTTGGCCCAGTGACTGAAGCAGTTCAATCGCCTCCTCTGGCTCGAGGTCAACGAGTTCGCTTTCGACCTTGGCATCCAGCAGCACTGCCTTCACCGGGGCGACGAGAGCTTGGAGCTCTGCCTTTTTGGCCTCATCGGCGAGGATTGATTCGTCGACGTTAAAGACATAGAGGAATGGCTTGGCGGTGAGAAGACCGAGTTCTTTGATGGCGCTGGCATCGAAGTTGGCCTGGAAGAGGGTCTTACCCGAATCGAGGACTGCCTTCGCATCGAGTGCGGCCTGGAGGACCGAGGGGTCTAGCTTCTTACCCTTTACTTCTTTTTCGTAGCGTGTGATTGCTTTGTCGAGAGTTTGTAAGTCGGCGAGGATCAACTCGGTGTTGATTGTTTCCATGTCCGCCTGGGGGTTCACCTGGCCGTCAACGTGGACGACATCAGGGTCGACAAAGCCTCGGACAACTTCTGCGATGGCGTCTGCTTCTCGGATGTGGGAGAGGAACTGGTTTCCAAGGCCTTCTCCTTCGCTCGCACCCTTGACGATTCCCGCAATGTCGACAAACGACACTGCGGCGGGGATGGTGCGCTCTGAGCCGAATACCTCGGCGAGCTTGTCCAGGCGCTCGTCGGGAAGGTTCACCACTCCCACGTTTGGCTCGATGGTCGCGAAGGGATAGTTCGCTGCCAACACCGAGTTTTTGGTGAGTGCGTTAAACAAGGTTGATTTTCCGACGTTGGGAAGACCAACGATTCCAATAGTGAGAGCCACGAGCATCGAGCCTAGTCGAGCCACACCGCCCCATGCGCCGGGGCCCAGTCAGTGGACCCTGGCACACTGGTCGGCATGGACACTTCCGCGCTCATCATCATCATCTCCCTTGTCGCAGGCCTCCTGATAGGCGCGTCGGGTGGACTCTGGGTGGGCAAGCGCGAATCGAAGTTGCTTGGTGGATCGAACCAAAGCGCACAAGAGCGAATTACCGCTCTAGAGGCCCAGCTCCAGCTGATTACCGGCCAGTATGAAGACGTCCAACAGCGCTACGCAGAAGACCAAAAGGTCCTGACCCTCCTCGAGCCACTGCGCGACCAACTCAACCGCGTCGATAAGACCGTGATTGAGATGGAGCGCAAGCGTGGCGAACAGCACACGCTCATTTCAGAACAGCTTCGCGCCGTCGTCACCAACGACGAAGCGCTCCGGAAAACCACAGAATCGCTGGAATCTGCGCTTCGCGGTGGATCAACGCGCGGGCGCTGGGGTGAAGTGCAGCTTCGCCGCATTGCAGAGAGTGCGGGACTTCAGAACAAGCTCGACTTTGTCGAGCAAAAGCAAGTCGACGGTGAGGGCCTAGGCAAGCCCGATATGACCCTCCACCTTCCAGGCGACAAATACATCGCCATTGATTCAAAGGTTCCCTTCAGCGCCTACTGGGATGCCCAAGACATTCCACTTACCGCTACCGGGGAAGAAGCAAATCGCCGTCAGCGGCTTCTCGACGATCACGTGAAGGCAGTGCGTTCTCACGTGGATTCCCTGAGCAAGAAGTCTTATTGGAGCAGCCTTCACAACTCGCCCGAGTTTGTCATTTGTTTCATCCCCACTGAAGCTCTGCTCTCTGCAGCGCTCGAGGAAGACCCAGACTTGTTGGAGTGGGCCTTTAATAAGCGGGTTGCGCTGGCCTCCCCCGTGTCGGTGTGGTCGGTGATGAAGACTGTCGCCTTTGCCTGGCAGCAAGACGCCCTTACTCAAGACGCACAAACCCTGTTTGAAACAGGTCGCGAATTACACAACAGGCTCGGCACTCTGGCCAACCACTTGGGAACCCTCGGCCGCTCAATCCAGTCGACTGTGTCGAACTACAACAAGTTCCTCGGCACCCTCGAGCGTCGAGTGATCCCCAGCACTAGAAAGCTCAGCTTGCTGGGCGATGGTGAGGGAATGCCAGAGAGCTTCCCCGGCATTGAAGACTCTGTCCGTGAGCTAAGCGCCGGCGAGCTCACTGAAGAATCAGACGACTAAGACCTACTCGTCTAGCCATTTCTCGGCGAGGTGGTCAGCGCTGACTCGGCGAATCGTTCCCGAGCGTGAGCGAAGCACAATGCTCTCGGTGCTAATCCAAGGGCCTTGGCGGCGCACTCCCCGCACCAACTCACCATCGGTCACACCCGTTGCCACAAAGAAGGTGTTGTCGCTGGAGACCAGGTCATTAACGCCATAGACGTGGTCGAACTTAAGCCCTGCATCTAAGCCTTTTTGGGTTTCATCATCGGTTTGTGGGGCCAAGATTCCCTGCATGAAGCCCCCGAGTGCCTTAATGGCACAGGCTGTGGCTACTCCCTCTGGGCTTCCACCCACACCGACCGCCATGTCGATTCGCGTGTCGTGACGGGCTGCGTTGATTCCCGCTGCAACATCTCCATCAAAAATCAACCTGGTTCCGGCGCCCGCTGCTCGGATTTCTTCAATGATCTGCTCGTGGCGTGGGCGATCCAACACAGCCACCCGAATTTCTTCAACCGGTTTGCCCTTCGCCTTTGCCAGGGCTCGAATGTTGTCGCCAAGGGGCTTGGTGATGTCGAGCACACCAATG
>CAYXEM010000123.1:0-2658 GCA_964464045.1 uncultured Microbacteriaceae bacterium
GTGGTCGAGGAAGTGATCGAGAAGTGACTAAGCCAGATCAAAGCGGAACTCCTGAGCAACGAAAGGGCGTCATCGACGCCCTTCTGAATGGGCCAGATATTCAGGCAGTTCTTCGTTTAGCAATCGTCGAAGACGCCGACAGCAAGACTCAGGTGGTGGCAGCCTCGGTCACTATGGTGGAGACCCTTCCCGTTTACGTCATCTCTCATGCGCTCGAAGACGCTCGCCGTCGCGTGCGAGAGGTTTTCGGCGCTGAAACAGAAGTATTCATTGAACCCGACCTTGTCCAAGACCCCGACCGCCAGGCCCCCGCGACTGACGTCATCGTTATTCGCGCATCCGACTAGAAAGCGATTCCCATGAACATCGTCCACGACTTAGTCCTTATTACTCACTTCATTGGTGTGGCTCTGATTGTGGGTCCGTTCTTCTTGCAAATGCGCTCGCGCGAAAACTTCGCGTTCCCCCTGGTCTTTACCGGAACCATCATTCAGTTGGCAACCGGCTTGCTGCTGGTGGGCCTGTTGGAAATGGCCGCCGCAGCTGACCCCGACGAGGTCGTCAACCACGCCAAGGTGGGCGTGAAGCTGACCTTCGCACTGATCGCTTTTATCGCCGCGTTGATTGGTTACCGCCGCCAGAAGAAGGCCGGTGGCACCGAGGTAGAGCGAAAGCTGATGCCGTTCTTCCACACCGCTGGTGGCCTGGCCGTGATCAACATCTTCATCGCCGTCCTCTGGTAGAACGTGCGGTGGCGGCTACTGGTCGCGCAGTGTCTTAAAAAAATCAACTAATAGCGCAGAGCACTCTGCAGCCTTGACCCCGCCGATGACTTCATCGACTCGGTGAGGAAGGCTTCGATCGCGCACGAGGTCGTGGGGTCCGCCCCCAGCCGCGCCCGCTTTTTCGTCTGCAGCACCGTAGACAAGAGTTGAGATTCCTGCCTGACCAATCGAGCCTGCGCACATCACACAAGGTTCAAGGGTGACCACAAGCGTGCAGCCATCAAGGCGGTTGTCATCGAGGGTTTGAGCTGCTGCAGTAAGGGCGTTGATCTCAGCGTGACCCACCGGAGAGCGATCACGTTCCCTGGTGTTGTATCCCTCGCCGACCACGTCTCCATCTGGCGAGATCACCAACGCTCCGACAGGGACGTCCCCACTAGTGAGGGCCTCTCGGGCAACCTCGAGCGCCCTGGACATCCAGGCATCTAATTGCTCGCGGGAGTGGGGGGACATGTATCCAGGGTAGAGGCCGATGGGTGCAGATGCGCCTGCGCTAATCTTGGGCGCATGCGCCAAATCATTTCTGACCACCCGCTCGTCGCCCAAAAAGTCACCAGACTGCGTGACGAAACGACGGGTTCGGCAGAATTCCGCGCGCTCACCAAAGAGCTGGTCACCCTTTTGGCCTATGAGGCCACCCGTGACATTTCAGTAGAAGAGATTTCTGTCACCACGCCGGTGACCGCCACAAAAGGTGTCGGATTCACCCAACCAACCCCCCTGATTGTTCCCATCCTTCGAGCAGGTCTTGGAATGTTGGATGGCATGCTCGCCTTGTTGCCAAGCGCCGAGGTGGGCTTCTTGGGTATGGCCCGAAATGAAGAAACCCTCGAGCCACACACCTATGCAGAGCGTCTGCCTGCGGACCTCACCGGTCGTCACTGCTACGTGCTTGACCCGATGCTCGCCACCGGCGGATCGTTGGCCGAGGCGATGCACTTTCTGTTTAACCGCGGCGCAGAGGGTGTGACGGCAATTTGTTTGCTGGCCGCCCCTGAGGGGATTGCCCACGTCGAACAAGAGATGGCCGGCAAAGACGTGCACTTGGTCGTTGCTGCTCGTGATGAAAAGTTGAACGACGTGGGATACATCGTTCCTGGCCTAGGTGATGCGGGAGACCGCCTCTATGGACAAGCCGGCTGACCCGAATAGGCGCGCCAGGGGCTTCGCCCTCTATGTCGGCCTCGATGAGCAAAAGGCTCAAGAACTCGGCCTTCCCCTCAAAGACCTCGTCAGCCATCTCAAAGCGGAACTTGAGAAAGTCGCTCCAGGCGCATCAAGCCACGCGTCGATCGCCCTAGCCCCAGAAGGCACCGCAGGAGACGACTTAGAGATTGTCCGCTTGGCTCTTCACGACCCCGGCAAGCTCGCGGCCCTGAAAAAGAAGCAGGACACTGAACCTGCTCCGGGAGTCACCATCGACATCTCTCGTAAGCGCGTCGTCATTGGTGGGGAACCAGTCGGGCTTACCTACCGCGAGTTTGAGCTCATCCAGTTCCTCGTACTTCGAGAAGGTCAAACCGTTCCGCGTGAGGCCATCATCGATCACTTATGGGATCCCGAGGACTCAGAAGCGCCGAACCTTCGCACCATCGACGTGCACATTCGTCGTATGCGCCAAAAATTGGAGCCCTATTCGGAGATCGTTCGCACCGTTCGGGGTGCCGGTTATCGCTTCGACCGTCACGCGGATGTGACCATCGTGTTCGGTCAAGCCCCCTCGCCCGACGTCGTTGTCTAGTCGCGAAGCGACCTCGATTTTTTGGTAACGAAACGATAACTAGACACCGTTACCATTTCGTTATATATTCGTTCCATCGTCAGTTGTTTGCTGTGACAGCTCTCGTGAATGTGATTGCAATAACACTCTTGG
>CAYXEM010000124.1:0-2637 GCA_964464045.1 uncultured Microbacteriaceae bacterium
TCAGCATTGCCTCGAGCTGAGCAACCTGGGTGGGGATGTCGTCTTCTGCGTACTGAAGGTCGACCTGGAAGCCTTCGGCCTCCATGAGGGACTTGATGTTCTCGCCGTCGGAGATCCAACGGGTCGAGGACTGAGTCGGCATGGATACACCAATGAGGCCACCAGCAGCAGCTTCAGTTGATGCGGAGTCTCCACCAGTCGACTCGGTGGTGGATGCTCCACCGCCGGCGCAACCAGCAAGTACCAGAGCTGCAGCAGAAGTGAGTGCTGCGAACCCAAGGAGTTTCTTGAACAAGTGCTGTTCCTTTCCTTACCGGGCCGGACTGCCCGTGAATGTGATTACTAACGCGTCCATCTCGTTAGCAGCATCTGCTCGCCGGGCCGCGAACGGGCGGTGAGCAGAAATCGTGGTCACGGTAGACCCCTCTCCCGACAGGAAACCCGTCAGGTGAGCGCTCACATTGTGGCCACGAAGAAAGTGTGTCACCGAATTGCCTCCGATGACATCAAATTTGATAACTGTCCGTACACGGTTTGGTAACGAACTGATAAAGAAAAACCCGAGTAATTGGGGGCCAAGAGCCAGAGGTGGGCCGAGGCTGACGAATGGAACGCGGGGGCTAGTTCATGTGACGAGTCGATCACTGCACCCCTCCTTCGTCGTCGATGAATGGTGAAGCAATGTTAGCGCTCACAATTAATTTTCGCCAACCCGATTATCTGCGGGGCGCTGCAGTCGATTGACGGACTACCAATTCGGGGACGATTGTTTCTGGGGCGAGGCCTTTTCGCCCATCAATCGTGTCCACGAGCAAACGGATCGCCCGCTGGCCGAGTTCAAAAAAGTCCTGCCGCATCGTGGTCAGTGGTGGGTTCAAAAACGCGGCGTGCGGAACATCGTCATAACCCATCACGCTCACATCGTGGGGAACACTGATGCCTCGATCGGTAAAAGCGTGCATGAGGCCGATAGCTAAATCATCGTTGGCCGCGAGGATCGCGGTGATGCTGTTGGCATCCAAATCAAGCGTGACACCGATTTCGTATCCGCTTCCCGGAGTCCACTCTCCCTCGATGATGCGAGGGGTAAGCCGCCTGCCTCTCATTGCGGCGGCATATCCAGACGCTCTTGCTGTTGCTTCAAACCACGAAGAGGGCCCTGAGATGTGCAGGATGTCCTGGTGGCCTAAATCGATGAGGTAGTCGGTAGCGAGCTGTCCACCTTGGAAGTTGTCTATGGACACAGAGAGCTCATCGACTCGGTACATGCTGTCGACGGTGACGATAGGGATATTTCCCAATGCATCACGTGCCGTGGCAAGAGCGTCGGTTCGTGGAGTAATCATCACTACGCCATCGATGCCCAAAGCCTTGAGGTGGTTGATGCCATCCATGACTGAACCCTCTGATTCAGGGTCGATTGAGCAGGACACCGCAAAGTGGTTCACGCTTTGAGCAGCGACCTCCATGCCTCTGGTCATGCCAGATGGGCCATAGAGGTCGTAGTCAGAGACCAGGATTCCAAAGATTCGACTCCGAGAGCTTGCAAGTGACCTCGCCGCCTGGTTGGGGCGATACCCCAGCTGCTCCATTGCCTCCAGCACGCGAGCCTTTGTTTCCGGCCTGGTGTTGGGGTGGTTATTGATCACCCGGGAAACAGTTTGGTGTGAGACTTCAGCCAGCTTGGCCACGTCATACATATTGGGTCCGCGTGTGCGCTCAGGCATGACTCACCTCAGCGAGGTGTGACGCGACGTCGTCGACGAGTTGTTGCCAGGAGGACACCTCATCATCGCGGAGCAGTTTGCTCGCGCGAATGTCCACAGCGGTTGAGTCTCCGGATTTCTTGAGGCGAAAATCAAGCTGGCCATGTGACTCGGTCAGCACAATCACTCTTTTGCCAATGCGAAGCGAGCTGTAGACGCCGCCGTATCCCTCATCCCCCTGGGAGATAAAACGAAGGCGGCCTCCGTGCCTGGCATCAAACTTCACTGTTGCATCGATGACCTGGTCGATCCCCTCCCGGCTGGTGAGGGTCGTGTAGACCTTGGACACCTCAGCATTTACCTCGACCGTGACACGGTGTCTGCGGGCCGATGCGCCCTCTGGCTTTTTGGCAAGAGGGCGAAAGCCGACGAAGCCGTCAGTCATTGGCCAATTCACCCCTGCCCATATATGTATACGCAGCGGCCGCAACGTAAACAGCAAATAGGGAGTGGCTGAGGAAAAACACCACGGGCGAGGAACCAAGCCAGTTGGTTCCTAGTAGCTGACCAAGCCAGGGAATCACCACAATGACACCGAGGAGACCCACGAGAGCTTTGTGGCTGAGCGCTTCGTAGACGAGCCACGCTGCGACGGCAATGATGCCAAGAGTCATATAGGTGGGGTACGCCCGTGTTTGCTCCACGAAGGTCTCAAAGGCGACGACCACACTGATGGCCAGCAACACCCACAGCGGTTTGACCGATTTCTTGGCCGGGCCAAACCAGCTCCATCGCGCAGTGTTGTTGTTGTCGGCCACGGGTGATCCTTAAGGGTTACGAACTGGTCAACCGATAGTAGGCCTCGTTCCAACGCAGTTCGTTTACGAACGCGCCGGCAGTTGTCGAATCGTTAATCGAGACCAATTCGGTG
>CAYXEM010000125.1:0-2594 GCA_964464045.1 uncultured Microbacteriaceae bacterium
TGGACGCTCCCCGTTTAACAACACCTACGGATTCGCATCGAGCCCAGAAGTCACTGAGGCAAACGGCGAAGCCTTCACCTTGCAAACCATGATGGAGTACGTCCAGGCAAACCCTGACGCCATCGTCTGCATGGAGTCTGAGTTCCCCAGCCGCCCCGACGGCCTGGTTCTGACCGAGACCGCCACCGGAATCGAACTGCCTGAAGCACAGCAGCTCATTCTCGACACCGGAATCATCTACACCGAGACTGCAGCCAACAACTGCGACTTCGGTGAGGTGTTCACCACTGACGGTCGCATTCCCGCTCTGAACCTCACCTTGGTCCAGGATCCAGGCGTGAACATCCTGTATAACGTCTCGGCAAACATTCGCCAAGAGACTTACGACCAGGCTCCTGAGGCATTCGACGGAATTGTCGAAGCAATCCTCGCCCCGCTCAGCAACGAGCGCATGGCAGAGCTGAATGCCCGTGTATCGGCTGAGGGTGAAGACCCCCAGGCGGTTGCCAAGGCATACCTCGTTGAGGAAGGCCTCCTTTCGGAGTAATCACCTCAACACATGGGGGAGGGTTTACCCCTCCCCCATGTGGGTGAAAAAGACACTATGGACTTTCTACTAAGCCTCTGGGACTACTTCCTGGGTCGAACCGACCAGGTGGGCCAGGCCTTAGTGGAACACATTGTCTATGTCATCTCGGTCGTAGGGCTCGCCAGCGTTTTTGCCATCTCTATTGGCGTTCTCACCCGCCACAACGTTTTCGCTCGTGAACTTTCACTCGCGGTCGCCTCGGTCTTTCTGACCATTCCGTCGCTCGCGCTGTTCACCATCTTCATCCCGCTCGTGGGATTGGGTTTTGCCCCCTCATTTATGGCTTTATTCCTCTATGCGATCCTGCCCGTGCTGCGAAACACTGTCACCGGTCTCGAACAGGTTGACCCGAGCATTATGGAAGCCGCCAAAGGCATGGGCCTTACCCGCACCGAAGTCCTTCTTCGCGTGCAGCTGCCTCTTGCCTGGCCGATCATCTTGGCCGGTATTCGCATTGCCACCATGTTGACCGTCGGTATCGCCGCCATTGCCACCCTGGTTGCTGGAGGCGGACTCGGCGACTTCATTAAGAGTGGCCTCGCAAGACTCCCCCTCCCGAACTCCTTAGAGGCCATCTGGTTGGGCACGTTGCTGAGCCTCATCCTCGCTTTTGTAATTGACCTGGCGTTGAAAGTTGTGAAAAACGTCTCCATCCCGAGAGGAATCCGATGAGCGACGACGTATTAATCAGGCTTGAGAACATCACCAAGCAGTACCCGGGAACCGCGGATGCTGCCGTGAACAACCTCACGATGGACGTTCACCGCGGCGAAGTGCTCGTCTTGGTGGGCCCTTCGGGGTGTGGAAAGTCGACCACTCTGCGATTGATTAACCGCCTGATTGAGCCAAGCTCAGGACGTATTTACTTAAACGGTGAAGACGTCACCACCATGAACCCGAGCCTTCTGCGTCGAAAGATCGGCTACGTCATCCAACAGGTGGGCTTGTTCCCTCACCGCACCATCGCGGAAAACATTGCCACTGTTCCGAAACTTCTCAACTGGGACAAAGACAAGATCTCAGCGCGTGTTGATGAGCTGCTCGACCTCGTGGGAATGGACCCCGAGGTCTATCGCGACCGCTACCCCAAGGAACTCTCCGGTGGCCAGGCGCAGCGCGTCGGCGTTGCCCGTGCACTTGCCGCGGATCCAGACGTACTCCTGATGGATGAGCCATTCGGCGCAATTGATCCGATCACGCGTGACCGCCTGCAAAACGAGTTCCTCCGCCTTCAGCAGGATCTGAAGAAGACCATCGTCTTCGTCACTCACGACATTGATGAGGCCATCAAGATGGGTAATCGCATCGCCATCTTGCGCGAGCAATCAGAAATCGCGCAGCTCGATACGCCAGAGGCAATCCTTGCCGACCCAGCCGACGAGTTCGTCGAGAACTTCTTGGGCTCAGGTGCAATTCTGAAGAGTTTGACTCTGATGAAGATTGCCGACACCGAGCTCCATCAAGTTCCCGTGTTCAAGGCGCCCGTCATGCGCGACAAAGCCATCGAAACACTTCAAGACTCCGAAGACAGCACCTCAATTCTTCTCGACGCAGACGACAAACCACTGCGCTGGTTAGACCTGGCAGCACTTAACCGAACCAGTCAGCCCATCGAAAAGAGTGGCCGACCCATCTCTGTTGATCTCCAACCAGAAGACACTCTCCAAGACGCACTCACCGCGATGCTTCAGTCATCCGTGGGTCTTGCCGCAGTCACCGACCGCAAGGGCAAATACCTTGGTTGCTGCACCATTGAAAGCTTGGCGAAGCTCCTGGTTGAGCAGGGAGCAGGCAAGTAAGTGTCGACTGCAGCCATCACGCTTCGCAAGCAAAGAGCGCCGCTCGCCGAGCGGCTTGACCTGATTGTCACCCCGGTCTTTGCCCTCTTGCTTGCGCTGCTGGGCTTTGCCGTATGGCTGTATTCAGACATTGACGCCACGACCAGCGACATCCTCTCCGGCGAGAACATTAGCCGCCAGATTGTCCAAACGATTCAGCTTGGTAT
>CAYXEM010000126.1:0-2554 GCA_964464045.1 uncultured Microbacteriaceae bacterium
TGCTGGAGACGATTACCGATGCAGTCAACCAATTGCCCCCAGCGTTCATGCATAAACCACATGAATAGTGCCCTAGAATTTTCTCGAGCGTCGATCCGGCAATCACCGGGGAGCTAACGGAAGAAAATCACTTCGGTGGTGAGTAGAACCGTTCGGTCGGGCCCGAAATCGCCCCACAACGAGTGGTGTGCATCGCACACAAGCGGGGTGGTACCGCGTTGGAGACAACGTCCCCGCAAGAATAAGAAACCGTTGTTGGGAGCCCCATGACCTACCCCCGTCACCGCGACGATGCCTCCGTCGTCCCTTCGCCCTCCTTCCCCTCGATTGAGCACGAGGTCCTTGCCTATTGGGCAGGACACGACACGTTCCAGCGCTCCATCGACCAGCGTGAAGGCTGCGAAGAGTGGGTGTTTTACGACGGCCCTCCGTTCGCCAACGGATTGCCCCACTACGGCCACCTCCTCACCGGATATGCCAAAGACGTGTTCCCGCGCTTTCACACCATGCGCGGAAAGCAAGTTCACCGTCGGTTTGGCTGGGACACCCACGGACTTCCCGCCGAATTAGAGGCCGAGCGCCAGCTCGGCATCACCGACAAGTCGCAGATTGAAGCGATGGGTATTGCCCAGTTCAACGCTGCGGCTAAAGAATCGGTCCTTCGCTACACCAAAGAGTGGGAAGCCTATGTGACCCGCCAGGCGCGCTGGGTTGACTTTGAAAACGACTACAAGACCCTTGACATCACCTTCATGGAAAGCGTGGTCTGGGCGTTTAAGACCCTCTACGACAAGGGACTTGCCTACGAGGGATACCGCGTGTTGCCCTATTGCTGGAGAGACCAGACACCGCTGAGCAACCACGAGTTGCGCATGGATGACGATGTCTACCAGCAGCGACAAGATCAATCGGTGACCGTCTCGTTCCCGCTGCTGGGGGAGAAGGCGACAACCCTCGGGCTAGAAGGGGTTCGGGCGCTCGCCTGGACAACCACTCCCTGGACACTTCCGACCAACATGGCGCTCGCTGTAGGGCCAGACATCACCTACGTCGTCGTGCCATCTGGGCCTCATGGTTCAGCCGATGGTGATCAGGGAGGCCGCCGAAGCGATGGCCGTTACCTGCTCGCGAAAGACACCCTGGGTGCCTACGCAAAGGATCTGGGCTACGAATCTGCAGGTGATGCGGCGGAGGCTATTGAGCGTGAGCTGATGGGTTCGGAGCTTGGTGGAGTTCACTACGAGCGCTTGTTTGACTATTACGTCGACACGGAAAAGTTTGGGACCCAAAACGCGTGGCAGATTCTCGTCGCGGACTACGTGGCCACGGGAGAGGGAACAGGAATTGTTCACCAAGCACCTGCCTACGGTGAAGATGACCAACTCACCTGTGAAGCAGCAGGAATTCCGGTGATTCTCTCCGTTGACGATGCCGGTGTGTTCCTGCCCCAGGTAGACGACGTCGCTGGACTGCAAGTGTTTGAGGCCAATAAGCCGCTTACCAAGTTGGTGGCAGCAGCCGGCCGTCTCGTCCAGCAGCGAAGCTACGACCACTCGTATCCGCACTGTTGGCGCTGCCGCAACCCCCTGATTTATCGGGCGGTATCGAGCTGGTTTGTCCGGGTCACCGAATTTAGAGACCGCATGGTTGAGCTAAACCAAGACATCACCTGGGTGCCAGGAAACGTCAAAGACGGCCAGTTTGGAAAGTGGCTCCAAGGTGCCAGGGACTGGTCGATTAGCCGAAACCGCTACTGGGGCTCGCCCATTCCGGTCTGGAAGTCAGACAACCCTGAGTACCCGCGCGTGGACGTCTACGGCTCGTTGGATGAGTTAGAAGCAGACTTCGGAGTGCGACCCACTGATTTGCACCGCCCCGCCATTGATGAGCTCGTTCGCCCAAACCCCGACGACCCTACGGGCCAGTCGATGATGCGCCGTATCCCCGATGTGCTGGACGTGTGGTTCGATTCGGGCTCAATGCCCTTTGCCCAGGTGCACTATCCCTTCGATAACCGTGAATGGTTCGACTCGCACAACCCTGCGGACTTCATCGTGGAATACATCGGCCAAACTCGTGGCTGGTTCTACACAATGCACGTGCTGGCGACCGCGTTGTTCGATCGCCCCGCGTTCTCGCAGGTGATTAGTCACGGAATCGTGCTCGGCTCTGACGGTCAAAAGATGTCGAAGTCGCTTCGAAACTACCCAGACGTCTCTGAAGTATTCGAGCGAGACGGTGCCGACGCGATGCGGTGGTTCTTAATGTCGAGTTCGGTGATTCGAGGGGGAAACCTCATCGTCACTGAAGAAGGCATCCGAGAAGGTGTTCGTCAGTTCTTGCTTCCGCTGTGGAGCACGTATTACTTCTTTAGCTTGTATGCGGGAGAGCACGAGCCCACCTGGCGCACCGACTCCACCCACATCCTCGATCGCTATTTGCTGGCGAAACTGCGCGACACCATCGATGTGGTCACCGATCACTTCGAGCACCTTGACAGCCCGCTGGCTGCTGCGGCGCTGCGCGACTTCGCCGATGTGCTGACCAACTGGTA